>DATDEW010000411.1:0-6300 GCA_036522935.1 Kapaibacterium sp. (SeqCode) | reverse complement strand
TCGGTGTATCAAATCTCTTCACATTCCTCAATACCATCCCGCCGTACTGGAAGCCATTCCTTGAGATGATGCAGGAGATGGTCGGACATCCCGAACGTGATAAAGAACTTCTCACGGCAGCTTCTCCCGTATTCCACGTCGATCAAATAACAGCTCCGCTCTTTGTGATACAAGGTGCGAAAGATCCGCGTGTGAATATCGATGAGTCAAATCAGATCGTCGCGGCACTTAAGAACCGCGGTATCGAAGTCCCGTATCTTGTCAAAGAGAACGAGGGACACGGCTTCCATAACGAAGAGAACAAGTTCGAGGTCTATGAAGAGATGGAGAAGTTCTTAGAGAAGCATTTGAATTAATATGACTCTCACGAAGGGTTCATAAACGATTCGTACTTGTTCACGGCAGTCAGGACTTTCTTCTCTTGAGTTTTTGTAAACGATGAAAACGGTGTTGTCTTTACCGACACCGTTTTTCCTTTTACGACCTTCTCCCATGTACCCTCTATCGTACCATCAACAACTAACCAATGGCTGTAAGGCGTCCCGTTATTGCCCCAGTACGGAAGTGCTGTTGATGTCTTTAATGCACTCCTATCTTTATATCCCATCCCATACTCATCATAGTCAGGCATAAGGAATGTGGACTGATGTTGCTTGCTAAGTTTTTCTTCAACCGGTTTGAAAATATATTCTTTCTCGCCGATCACTTCATGAATAAAATCTTTCGGGAGGTTACTGACACCTTCCCTCACATCTTTCAATGTTAACCCCGACCATACTGCCATATCATTAACTGTTGCCGGTCCACGGCTTGCGAAGTATCGCTCGGTTAACTTTGCAAGTGCTTCTTCGCGAGTGTAGGTCGGCGCCGAAGGAGCGCGTTCATCAAGCAGTGCATAGGTGAATTGCTTGCCATTTCTTGGTCCGCTGCAAATGAGCGCTATCTGCTCTGCCTGCATCATAATGTATGCAAGCCGTTGGCCGCTGCCGATAGTCATGACCTTCTCTAACTCGCCGCGAATCTCATCTCGTGTGAGATAGGTATTACCACCAAGTATCTTCGTGAGTAACTTATTGCACTTACTGAATATCTTTGTGTCAAGCTCAAGCTGCTTCTCCATTGACTTGTTACCTCCAAGAACTCGCGGGCCGCAGAGCGAGAGCATCCACCTGATATCCTGCGGCGCGACAAAGTGCCACGTCGGCCGCATGATATGTGTGCGGAGTATCTCTCCTTTATCGAATGAAGCTTGTAAATCCTGCTCGCATAGCTTCCCGCCAAGCCGCAGCCCGATAGCCCACTTTGCCATCATGAATTCCTGCGCCTGCATTGCGCCCAGATGTGCGACGATCTGCGCAGGAGTCGTGAACTCCGTCGCTGCGATCTGCTGATTAAAGAGCCGGTTTACCAGTATATCAGTAGTAGTCATAGTATTTTTGTCCTGCAAAAGTACGAAACCCATTAAACAAAACGGCTCGTACCGTGTCTTTACCACAGTATACATCTACCACTTTCTTCTATGAAGCTTCTTGTTACGATCTTTTCTCTTCTTGCATCAGTGTCGTTCGCTCAACTTGCTCCGGAAATCACTTCCTGGGTGCTGAACCAGTCGGGCGCGACGGGCTACGGCGGAATAATCTCGAACGTCCAGCAGGTGCAGTACTCTGATGGCTTTGTCTATGTGAGTGCATCATGTGTCCCGAGTTATGATATCGGTCCGTGGCAAGGCAATCCTAACACACCAAAGAATCAGAACTTCGTCTATAAGATAACCCGCTCTCCGCAAAAGAATAACGGCACACTGACAGCAGCGCCGCTTGGACATATCGGTGTCTGGTCTAACGGCGTAAGCATTTTCAATGCAAAGGATGCGCGCAGCTATAACAATCAGGGTGTCTGGAATCAGAATGCAATAGTAGTCGAAGGTTCGAGCTTTGATGACTGCCTCGGTCATCCCGCGCCGGGTGGCGAGTATCATCATCATTTGAATCCGCGCTGCCTCTATGATAGCAAGGATAGCTCGAAGCATTCGCCTATCATCGGCTATAGCTTTGACGGCTACCCGGTCTATGGCGCGTACGGATTTGCGAATACCGATGGCACGGGAAACATCACCCGCATGCGCTCGACGTTCCGACTTCGCTCTATCACCGATCGTACAACACTTGCCGACGGCACTGTTCTCGCGAGTGGTCAGTACGGACCTGTTATCAACTCGCAATCCTCTCCGCTCGGGTATTATGTAGAGGATTTCGAAAGCGTGCAGGGCATCGGCGATCTTGATGAACATAACGGCAGGTTCTGCGTAACGCCCGAGTACCCGCAAGGCACGTATGCATATTTCGTAACGCTTGACGAGAGCGGTGTTGCAGCGTATCCATATACATTAGGTGTCACATATTACGGCGTCGTACCTCCGGGCAATACAGGTCCGAACTCCGGTCATGCAACGATCACCGAAGCAGTCAATACGTATAGCCCGTCGTCAGTTCAAGCAGAAGTTCGCCCCGAAGTATCGGTCAGCATATTCCCGAACCCCGCATCAAGTGTCGTCTCGCTCTTTATAGGGGCAGGCGCAGCGAACAATATGCATCTTACCATAACGAACACCGAAGGCGTCACCCTCTACAAACAAGACAATATCCAACCCGCAGTGCAGTACACGCTAGATGTATCAGCATTTCCCGAAGGAATATACTTCATGTCGCTTCAGTCAGCAAGTGGTATGGTAGTAGAGAGAATAATAGTATCAAAATAGTACAAATTTAGTAGTACGGGTTTCTGACCCATCACTACCAACTGATAGATAGTATGTTCCCTTAGGAAGCTCTGTGCAGTCAAGCGTTATCTCGTTTGAGTAAGCGGTTGTTTTCTTCACGATACGACCCAATACATCCGACACTGTTATCTCTTCGTTATTCGCTTCATCAAGCGTTACCGTAATGATACCCGAAGTAGGATTAGGATTTATCTTCGGCGATCGCAATGAAGTCGAAGCAGAAGATTTTTTTACACTCTGCAATGGAGGCAATTCATAGTAAGAAATGTTTTGTGCATTTTTACCACCTGCAAGATTAAATGTACCCGCAATGTAAAGTTTATCATCAACTATCGTCATGGCTCTTACAACACCCGCTGCGAACGGATCATAATAATCATCTAGAGAAGTTACTCCCGAGCCTAATGGTGACCATTCCTTGCCATTCCATTTTGCAATGCTAAGAGCAATACTTGAATCAGCTCTGGCAAAAAAACCTCCAACATATATGTCATCTTTATGGAAGACGATATCTTCTATTGGTTTACCTTTTGTATATGCGCCGGTTAGATACTTGCCTGTATCAGATACACCTCTACCAAAGGAGTGCCAAGTAGTGCCATCCCACATCGCGATATTATTTACGAGTTTGTCATCAATATGAGTAAAATCTCCAACAATAAATATTTTATCATCCTTAGCTACAAGTTTGGTAATGAATCCTGGGTTTCTATCTCCATGCGGGTTTATAGAAAGTAGTATCATGCTGTCAAGCAATGACTCTCCCGAGATTCTATCCCATTTAATGAGATATCCGATAGTATCCACCACCTTGATCATAAACAACGTATCATCTTTAAATGAGAATGAGGAGATGTTGCCTCTAGCTAGTTCTTGTTTTTCTTCATTGTTGAAGACTAAAGTGCCCTTAGCGTTAATATATGTGAGCCATCCTTTTTTGCTGATCGAGAGATCGGTTATGGTACTACCAAATTCATAATTCTTTTTAGATATTCCTGGATGATATACGGGCAGCCACTTTTCGCCATCCCATTTAGCAATGCCAATACTAGAATCACCATTTATAGTAGGGAAATCACCTGTTGCGTAGAGTGTATCATTGATCGAGAAAATATGAGAAAATCCTCTTTTCCCATAAGCTGATGGTAACCTACTCCATTTATTGCCATCCCATCGGATTGGGGTTTTGAAATTTTTGAGTGTTCCTGCTCCAATAAAATCTCCAAGGATGAATATGTCTTTCCCTACTGCAACCATATCATGTATATCTCCAATATATCTGTAAACACCATATTGATCTGTATCAATAATTGGGTATAGCTTTTTGTCCTTAATTTCGACAAGCCCTAAGTGTTGGAGTGTGCTGTCATTGGTCTGTGGGTAAGAAGTTGAGCCGAATGTGCGTTCACCAAAATTGAAAAAAAATCCTGGAGAACTCTCGTAACCCGGTAGTAGCATATCAAGCCATTTATCCCCAGTCCACATTTTACCATACTTCTGTGCAGATACATAAACGCCTTCTTTACAGGCTGATAATCCACTTATATCGCCTGAATAACTATTTGGTGACATACCACTCCACTTCTCGCCATCCCATCGTGCAAACCGGTTGACAAATATTCCGTCAATTGAGTCAAAAATTCCTGATAGATATATAGATCCGTCAAAAGCGGCAATATCACCAAATACATAGGTTTGATCCTGATTAGATCTAGTAACTGCTGCCGGAACCTTCGACCAATGATTGCCATCCCATACTATTACAGTTCCATCTGCATATGAAGATATGCCTTTACCGTAGATCGGTCCCCTGCCGAATGTACAAAGAAGAGAGTCATTCAAAACAGTTGATGCGATGAACCATGCAGGTTCGACATGGAAATCTACAAAGCCGCTATCGAGACCGTGCCATGTATTTCCATCCCATCGCGCTATACTGTTGGCAAGCTCATCTCCAGCATATTGAAATAGTCCAAAGACGTGAATTTCATTCTTTAATAATTCTATTGTGTAACCACCTACATTCTGTCCTCCATATAACCCTTTACCCATTGGTATCCAATTGCTCCCGTTCCACATCGCGACGTTCTTCGCTGCTACACCGCTTACTGAATCAAAACTCCCAGTTATAATAATATGTCCTGAAGAGTCTATTCCTATATCGCGGATGTTACCCCGCCTGTCTAATGTTGGGGGGTGCTTAAATGGCTTAATAGTTTTTCCATCTGAAGTATAAATAATCGAACGGTACTGTGAGTATTGGTTATCCATACTCATTATATAGATTGTATCTTTGTAAGTTGCAATTGCGGTACCGTTCGGAGCAATTATCCCCGGATACCCAAACCTATCCGACCAGTTCTTGTCATCGGGATTCTGTGCGCTTGCAGAATTGAAAATGCAGGTGGCAAGACAGAGAAATATGTAAAGAGAGATAAGTTGTGCTTTCATTTTATAACCACGTTAGACACACACTAATAAGACACAGTCAACCCATATTTGTGACAGCAGGGATATATTTTTATTTGAGTTAACTGACACATTACGCTTTTTCCGAAGGTACACGGATATTTATTTTTCAACATTTTTGAACCATAATTATCAAAATTTCGTATATTATGTGTATGAATATGTCGTCGCTCGGGGCGATGACGGGCTTCTTGGGCTATAAATCGTTTAACCGTAAATCATTACAAGGAGATACTACAATGAAAGCATTCACACTTACACCAGAGTTGAAGAGCCGCCTTACTTCCGTTGCCCGCGGCGAGATAAGCATCGTTCTCGGCGAAGATGCGGCAGAGAACCTTCGAGCCAGTTTGCATCTTGCCGGAGAGCTTCGTAAAGGCAAGGGGTTCAAAGAGGTCATCTATCTGAACCTGCCGTTCTCACGCAGCCGCTTCACCCAGACCCAGAACTCGCTCGGACTTGGTGCACAAAAAAGCGATGCAGGACTCAAGGTATTCCATCTCTTGCGCGGACGCGCCGCCGACTCGGTCGTGACTCTTGAAGACACGATAACCGATCCTACGCGTACAGCGATCATCATCAACTCATGGGAGCTTTCATCATCAAGCTACCGTCTGCGCGAATTGCTCATCTTTGCTCTTCACGCATTGCAGGCAGAGCTTGGCGTGACGATCATCGTCTTTGCTATGAGCGATCCGGCGAAAGTAAAAGCGCGACGACTCAACCGCACCGGCTTAGGCAAACTTGCACTCGCTGCCGATAGCATCATCTCCATAAACGAAGAAGAGCCGGAAGAAAAAAGCGATATAGATATCATAGAAAGAGAAAGCGAACCGGAGATACAGATGCTGCCCGAACACATTGAAGAAGTACAAGAAGAACAGAAACAGGAAGTAATAGCAGAAGCCGAAGATGTGGTTGGTGTAAATTTATCTAGTAGTAAAAACAACAACTTACCTGATGCTCCCAAGCACCTAAACCGCCGTGAACGAAGAAAGTTAGAACGACTTGCTACGATAGGGAGGGTGTAAGGGGAAGGCGGAAGCGAACTC
>DATDEW010000410.1:0-7388 GCA_036522935.1 Kapaibacterium sp. (SeqCode) | reverse complement strand
CGGATGAACTTGTTGCCGCGAAGTATTGCCATCCGCGCACCGAGGAATCCGCCGAAGCCGTTGGCTGCCATCATCGGGAGTGCGATCTCGTAGATAATATTTCCGCTTAATGCAAAGAGTATGATCGATCCCGTATTCGTTGCAAGGTTAATGAACTTCGCCGTCGCGCTTGCCTTCATAAAGTCATAGCCAAGCAGAGTCACGAATGAAAGGATAAGAAAACTACCTGTACCCGGACCGATAAAGCCGTCGTAAAAACCGATCACAAAACTTGTGAGCGATGCATAGATGATATGCTGACGCTCGGTATGGTCTTTCTCGCTGTGCTCACCAAAATTCTTCTTTGTATATGTATAGACTGCAACAAGTGTCAGGACAACAAGCAAGAACGGCTTCATGAATTCATTCTCCACAAGCGTCAGCATACGCGAGCCGAGGAAGGCCATCGGCAATGCAATAGATGCCATGATCGCAAGATGACGGAAGTTCAGCGGGACGTGGCGTGAGTACTTATATGCTGCAAAGCATGTACCGGTGAACGAAGGAAGTTTTGTTGTGCCGATGACGGTTGCGACCGGATACTGCGGAAGCATGATAAGACCGACGGGTATCTGGATAAGCCCACCACCGCCGACCACTGCATCAACGAAGCCGGCGATGAACGCCGCTCCGGTGAGAATAAGTATTGTCGTAAGTTCAGGCAGAGCTTATTGGGTCACGTTCACGATGACTTTCTTCGTGTACTTGTAATCCTTTTTGGTTGCCGTAAGTGAGACAGTAAACGATGCAGCTGTTGTTGCACGGCTTGAAGTATCTGCAAATTGGATGTTATGTTCGGTCAGAATATTTGACAAACCCGCTGAATCAACTGCAATGAGTCGTCCTAAAGAATCAGGTATATCATTTTCGATAGAAGTCATTGCGACGGTAAACCCGCAGCCACAACTTAATGTCAGAGTGGTTGCGCTTGAGGTATCACCTTTTGCGAACGTAAGTGTATCAGGAGTAAGACTTAAAACACTTCCGTCAGTCGGAGGATTTTCCGAATCACATGAAATAAATACAACGCCTAAGATGAGAACAAATACTGCATATACAACTCGAAGATGCTTCATACTATAAATAATAAGTGAAAATCAATGCGGAATGTAAACGAAAATCTTCAATGAATGAATTCACGGATGGAGTTATGATATCCACTCACCTTCCTCAATAGCAACGAACGAGTCCTCTGCCAACCCTGCCTTTGCAAGTGATGCTTTTAATTCTTTTGGTGGGTCGTACATTCCTTCATCTGCCAGACGGAACGTGCCCCAGTGGATACCTACACTCTTTTGACTGCGGACATCCTGATGGATCATCACTGCCTGTTCAGGGTCAACATGTACAGGCGACATGAACCAACGCGGCGTATATGCACCGATCGGAATGATGGATGCACGCATCTGGCCGAAGGTAATGCCTATTTGTTTGAAGATAAGGTCATCATAACCGGTATCAGCAGCAAAGTAGATGTTGCCGCCTGATGTCTCAAGAACAAAACCCGACCACAGCGTCGTGTTGCGATCAACCGTACCTCGACCGGAGAAATGACGAGCAGGTACACAATGAATACGAACACCTCCAGTTACTTCATGGATATCCCACCAGTCAAGGTCAGTAGAATGTGTAATACCTTTTTGCTCTAAGAACGATGAAACTCCAAGTGATGTAATGATATGAGAGCCGTCGCGTTCCTGGATACGCTTTAGTGTTACCGGATCAAGATGATCATAATGATTATGAGAGAGCAGAATAATATCTATCTTCGGCAGATCATCGAAGCGAATTCCCGGATGCTTGAAGCGTTTTGGACCAGCCCATGAATACGGACCGGCACGTTCGCAGTAGAGAGGGTCTGTTATGATGTTCAGTCCTTGCGTCTGGATAAGAACTGTTGCATGGCCGATGAAGGTAATGCGTAACTCACTGCTTTCGACACGGGCCGGGGGTTTCTCTCCGGGTGTATTGTTTTCGGCTTTCCACTCACCTCGCACCCGTTTTCTATCGGTCTGCCAGCGAAGCACATCACCGAATGAGCCGGACATGCCTTTGCCTGTATTATGAAATTTCTTCCCGTCGAAGTGGTCGGACTTTGCACCCTGATACGGCGGCACTGAGAGTATTTTATTCCCGATGATATATACCCCGAGAAAGAATAGCCCGATAAGGGAGAGAAGAATTATAAGTACAACGAGCACAATTGGATGAATTAGTAAATACGAAGATACGGCGATCTTCACTAAATGTTATCTCGAAAACGGAAATCATTCCTATATGATATTCCTTTACTAAGGAGCGTAATTCATCCTTAACCATATCACCCATGAAGGCTGCAAGAGACTTTCTACTTTCTTTTTTACTCGTAAGCATACTTGCGACGACATCTATTGCCCAATCGCTCAATTGGCAGGTTGTTACCACATCTTCCCAACGCGTATCAATCGTCTATTTCATTGATGCAAATGTCGGATTTTATGCGATCGGCACGGTCCCGGGCGATCCTTCGGTCACTGCTAAACTCTTTCGTACAAATGACGGCGGTAATTCCTGGAATCAAGCATCCGTCGAATCTCTCGGCGGTAACGGAATAAGCGACATTCAGTTCGAAGATGCACTCAACGGGTTTGCATGCGGCGGAAGCACGGACTCATACGGAAGATTTTGGGTAACGACCGACGGAGGAGTTACCTGGAAGAAGCGAAGTGGTAACGGACTCTCCTACCCGATGACAACACGCAAAACAGAAGCAGGGATACTTGTAACTGATTTTTCTAATCAGCTTATGATCTCAGTTGATAACGGTAATAATTTTAATTTCATTGAAACGACTCCGGTCCCTGAAACACATCTTGGTATGGACTTCGTGGATTCATTGCATGGTGTTGTTGACGGCAATTACCGCCATTCATCAACTTCATGGTATTATACCGAAGACGGCGGCTTGACCTGGCAATCAAGCGGTACACAAATGGAAACATGGAGTATCTATGGTGAACGCGGTACACCACGATTTTATGCGTGTCCGGAAGGATATTCGAATCAAAGCGGATATAAGTCGCAAGTCTTTCGCTCAACCAATTACGGTAAATCATTTCAGGAGGTCTTTCGCTTCCCGTTCCAAATGACAGGTCATGTTGCCGGAGCAGGTGGTGCACTCTATGCCCAGACAGCATTCTCCGTCACTCCGGGTAAAGAAGGTATGTACCGATCAACAGATCAAGGTGAGAACTGGGAATTACTTGGCGGACCAACCGGAAGAACTGATACTCGTTTCTTTGTGGTACCTGATTGTGAAGGAAATATCATCTATGCATCAGGCCTTGATAGAAAAATATATAAAGCGGTTGATCGAGTCGGTTCAAGCGGAGGTGGTTCTTCTAAAGAAGTACCTTGTTTGGCTGATTATAAAAATTCCTCAGCCGTTACTCCGGGCTCACGAGTTACCGTACCTATCGGCATCAAACTATCAAGCACCTCGGATGTGATCGGCGAGCAGCCTAAGCAAATTGAGTATGTTGTTCTCTTTGATCCCGAAGCGATCGACACAGGAAAGTTTTCGAGTGCAAGTGATGTCGTCCCACCTGTGGGTTGGGCTCTTAAGAGTGCTCTTATGCGTGGCGACTCTCTGGTGGTCACACTCTTGAACGTGGCAAATGACGGTATCGTAGAACTACAAGGTTTTGGTTTTGTCGTCTTTACTGTTCGAAACGGCACATCTCTTGCGAATTGTCCGATCGCCATTGCCAGCGTGACACTTTCAGCTGAATGTGTACCTTTTCTTATCGTACCGTCTATAGAGCAATCAACGCTTACGGTTATTACGATCGTTACTTCCGGGCTTGCACACACTGAAGGTGAAGATAAACTTCTGACTCTCTATCCTAACCCTGCAACCAGTAACATCACGCTTCGCTCTGACCTGTTATCTACAGGCAAAAGCAGCGTTACGATATTTGATGCGCGCGGAGTTGCAGTGATGGATATGATCCTTCCCTCTCAAGCATCCGGTGAGTACCAACTCTCACTCGGCTCTCTTGCTGCCGGATCATACACATTACGTCTTTCTCATTCGGAGAGTGCACCTATCATTAAAGGATTTGTGATAGAGTAGTAGGAAAGACTGTTCACTACAGCCCCATAAGAGCAACGCCGATAAGACCTCCCCAGATGGTGGAGATCAGATTGACTACGTTGTTATCAACGAAGGATATACCCGATACCCTAGTTGAACCTATGACGTTCTCTTCTATATACAACCCGTCTTTTTCATACTTTGCCTGGATCGTCGCACCAAGCAGACTATCTATTAACGCGCCGACAAATCCGGCGATCACGACAACAGGAAATATCTTGATAAGCACCAAGCCGCACATCTTCTCCCCTTGCCAGAATGGAAAGAGCGGAAGCACAGCAATGAACATCGCACCAAGTACACTTGCTACAAGTCCGATGACAGATACTCCGCCCGATAATCCTTTGAGCATCGGACGAAATGAAAAAATGTTGAATACACGATTACCATAACGCATCCCGATCTCTGTCGCCCATGTATCGGCAGCTGCTGTTGCAAGTGAGGCGAGGAAAAAGATCGTTGCTTGTTCACGAACAATGGGAGTTAGCGTAGTAAGAAGTACACCAATGACCGGGGCAATACCGTTCGATAGCACCTGCTTGTGATCGCGTCCGTTCTTCTGGCTTGGATGAGGATTCAACTTCGAGAGAAGCGAGCCACTGACAAAGAAAGCGATGAGTATGATGGCAGCTTCAATACCGCCAAAGGAGAAGATACATCCACCAACAATAAACGCAGCAACTGCCCCACTGACCGTAAGCGCCTTCATGCGCCATGCGATAAGCGAGACGGTGAGTGCTCCGAGAATACCGATGATAAGTTCGAGGGTTGTTGGGATCATGAATCCTTTGAGCGCAATGTATGTATACGAGATATGATGGATTTTGGACTTCGTATCAAGAAATAGCCGATAACGAGCTTACCGATAGTGTTTGCTGCACCTTGAATAATTTGTGTACTACCACTTGAGAGGTAGAGCTCACGCGAATCACTTTGAACGAGCGAAATGATGAATATCAACGAAGGCAAGAGTGTCTCTACAACGATCCAGCAACCAAGAAAGATCAGTCCTATCTGAAGCACTTCATCAGCACTAAAAGCGAACTTTATTGCATCTTCCCCACCGGAATCTGCCTGACTGACGCCATCAGCATCAACAAAGAAGTCTTTATCTCCGAAAACCTTGAGCATGAGATAATCGCTTTTCTTCCAGAACAACCACGGCAAGAAAAATGAAAGTCCCACCATGATGATCGACATTAAAAGACCAAATGCATTTGGACCTCCTAAGTAGCTTAAAGAACTGTATGTATTCGCATAAACGTAAGGAATGTTCGTGAGTGCACCAACTGCCAAAAACACTGCGAACATTCGAAAGCAAATAGTTACAAATTGACGTTTATTCATGCGAAATAGTGATTGATCAAGCATACAAATATACACCCTTCGCGGTAATACTATAAAAAAAGCAGACACACTACCTCGTGTGTCTGCCATTTACTTACCATGAGGAGTGCAGCGAGACGGGCTGCACAGATCACACTTTTACGGACGACTTACTTTCACGCTGAACGTACCTGCCGGTGTTTGATTTGCACCTGTTTGATTATAGAAGCGAACAGTTACTGTGTTTGCTGCTGATACCCATGCCTGATGTAATGAGATTGCCATCTAACTTCCAAAGAGTGTTAGCGGCAGAACCTGTCGTGATCAGCATTCCCCAAACCGATAGAAGTGAATAGTACGTGACACCTGCGGGTACCCCTGCAGCGTCAAGAACACCTATAAATCCACTGCCATTATCAAGTTGCAGTGAATGTTGGGCTAGAGAAATAGCTGATGTACTTGCCAGAAATGCAAGCGCAATAAGATGTCTTAGAATACAATGTCTCATGATAGTTCGGTACGTAAGTAAATCAGGTGCAAAATTACCCACCCATGAGCGCAAAACAAAGACCAATTTTTGTTAAAACCTTACAAGATATCTATCACCTTATTTCACAATAACGAACCGCACCGTTCCGACATACCCTTCGCCGGTGACTCTTGCCTCATACACTCCGTTCGGTAGATATGAAGAAGAGAGAATATATCCTGTGGGTGATAACTTCTCAAGTGAAATACGTTCTCGCATAGCTCCGGACATATCAATAATATCGACGACGGCATTCTGAATCTCTCTATCGCTTGATAGAGCAACATTCCCCGAAGAGGGATTCGGTGTAACGAAGAGAGTCGGGAATACACCATTCTTTACAAACTTTGAGAGTGTCTGTCCTCCGCATATACTTGCGGGATCAAAGCATATGAGTGCCTCAACCGGACTTGTGATAAGCGTAAGACATTTTGTTTTTCCCGGGGCTTCAGTAAGTGAATCAATATAGACTTTCGTACAGGCAGAATCAACAGGAAAGAATGAGAAGAGCGCGAAGAGCGATGAATCAGTGAGATTATTCATCCGAATCCTTGCACTCGTTGGGGTTGGATGACCGATCGTCAGGTCACGTCCTGTACTATCAAATACTCCACGATAGATAAGATACGTTGTATCATAATGTATCGTGAACTCCGCATCGGCAGAAACACCTGTCCCCTGCGAAAGTATATGAAGTGCAGCATCGCCACCGATCGTATCAGTCGTGATATTTGTGAACTCAAGATCTGCAAATGAAAGCGTGGGCCTATTCTTTACTTTCGTACCAAGATCGATCGTATATCTCGTACCGTCGGAGAATGACATCACAAGCGTTGCATCTATATCTCCGGATGTACTTGGCGTAAACCCAATACCAATACTATCAGGAAGTGCAAGTGGACTGCTTGGTAATTTAGTTATCGTGTAATCAGAGGCATTTGCACCTACTATATTAACTGCTGTAATATTCGTACTCGTACATACATTTTGTGCAAGTTGGATAAATATCTCTGCACTGGTATCACATGGCGGAAACTCGGTCGCACGAAGCTGTAAGTCACCGGTAATGATCGGCTGCGAACTTCTGCCTTTGGTATCGGTCACCCAGATAGAGCCGGTGGTGTCAACTATATAGACTAATGAGTCATCAAGAGCGGTAAGTAAGCGTGAGTCAAGTGCTGACGGGGGGCCACCTATAGATCTCCATGTCTGTCCCTTATCCGTTGAGCGGAGAACTCCCTCGACAACAGTCCCGGCGAAATAATCCTGACATCCTTTTGCAGAGTTACCCGAAAGATGGTAATCATCGATACTGATAGGCGCAACGAAATTCTTTTGCCATGAGAATCCATTATCTGT
>DATDEW010000409.1:0-2023 GCA_036522935.1 Kapaibacterium sp. (SeqCode) | reverse complement strand
CCACATTAAAAGCCGGAGCTATAATTACCCCCGCCCGATGATCTACCTTTGATCTTGCCGGTCTTCATCAAACCGTCGTAGTTATGCATCAACAGATGCGACTCGATCTGCTGCAATGTATCAAGTGCTACGCCAACCATGATCAGTAAGCTTGTACCACCGAAGAACTGTGCAAACGATGATGATACTCCAAGTCCTGTTACGAACGTCGGGAGTATAGCGATAATAGCAAGGAACACAGCACCCGGAAGTGTTAAGTGTGTCAAGATATTATCAATGTAGTCAGCCGTGTTACGGCCCGGACGTACACCCGGAATAAAGCCGCCATTCTTCTTCATTGAATCTGCTACATCACGTGGATTAAACGCAATGGCAGTATAGAAGTAGGTAAAGATCACGATCATCAAACCAAAGATTATCGCATGGCTTACGGAGCGATAATCAAAGAACACTGCGATAGACTGCGCTACTCCTGACTCAGGGAAAAGCTGTACGAGCGTTGTCGGCAAGAACAGTATTGCTTGTGCAAAGATGATCGGCATAACACCAGCCGTATTAATACGAATTGGAATATGTTGGGTAACTCCCCCATAGACCTTTCGTCCGATAACTCGCTTTGCATACTGTACCGGTATCTTACGAATACCCTGGGTGATAAGCACTACAAATGCTATAATACCGATGAGGAATGCAAGAATGACTACTTCGACAATGATGTTTTTGCCGCCTTGTCCTATTGCACCGAACTCATCAACAACAGCCAGTGGAAAGCGAGCAATGATGCCGATAAAGATAATAAGCGAGATACCGTTACCAATACCGCGTTCAGTGATCTGCTCACCAAGCCACATCATGAACATTGTGCCTGCTGTTAAACAGAATACAGTAGAAAGGAAGAAAATAAATGGACTGATAGCCTCAGGTACAACCGGGACTGACATACCATTAACTGTACCGGTAAGAGTACGTAAATGAACCGCCATACCTATTGACTGTGCTGCTCCAATGAAGAATGTACCAACACGGGTAAGCTGTGTGATACGCTTTCTTCCTTCTTCGCCTTCTTTCTGAAGTTTTTGGAAGTACGGTACAACGCTTCCCATCAACTGAATGATGATTGAAGCCGAGATGTACGGCATGATCCCAAGTGCAAAAATTGCTGCGTTTTCGAAAGCGCCACCGACGAACAGATCGTAGAGTCCGAAAAGACCGGTATCGCCACCCTGCTGTGATTGCAGAGCGATGATATCAATACCCGGAAGCGTGATATGCGCTCCGAAACGGACAACTACGAGTAGTGCAACGGTATAGATGATGCGCTGACGTAACTCTTCGATCTTGAAGATATTACGAAAATTATCAACTAATCTGCTCATTATTACTCGTTAGAGAAAAATCTGAATGAAAAATACTACGAAAGAAATAGCGAAAGGTTATGCGTATGCTTCAATCTTACCGCCCGCTTTTTCGATCTTTTGCTGGGCTCCTTTGGAGACCTTTTGAACCTTGATCGTCAATGCGACAGAAATATCACCATTCCCAAGTATCTTGACCGGATTATAGCTTCGTGATACAACACCTGTTGAGAGCAAAAGCTCCGGTGTGACGACTTCGTTCTTCACGATCAAGCCGCTATCAATAGCTTCCTGTAAACGCGATACATTCACCTCTTCGTACTCGGTACGGAAAGGAGAATTGAATCCAAACTTAGGGAGACGACGTGCAAGCGTGATCTGTCCGCCCTCAAAGCCGACCTTACGCTTGTAACCTGAGCGCGATGCCGCGCCGTTCATACCACGTGTTGAAAACCTACCGTGTCCCGAACCTTGCCCGCGACCGATACGCTTAACTGATTTTACTGCACCGAGTGCAGGACGTAATTGAGTTGCCATTGGAATATATATCTAACGCAAAAGGAAAGCCGGCAGCTCTCCTCTTACTCGATTAATAAAATTATTTTACTTCTTTGACCTCGACGAGGTGCTGCACCGTGCGGATCATGCCGCGAATCGCCGGAGTATCA
>DATDEW010000408.1:0-2285 GCA_036522935.1 Kapaibacterium sp. (SeqCode) | reverse complement strand
CCCGCGAAGAAGCTAAGGGCAATCTCTCTTTCCGTATCGAAGGTGGTAATGTATTCGTATGGCGTGATGGTCACGAACTTGTGAGCATTGCAGCGACGGTACGGAAGACGACGAATGCCGCAATTATAGGTATCGTTTATACTCCTGACAAATTGCGCGGCAAGGGTTACGCCTCGACGCTCGTCGGGAAACTGACAGAGAACCTCCTAGCGGGCGGCTTTACCAAGTGCGGACTTTTCACAGAAGCCGATAACCCAATCTCCAATGGTATCTACCGTAAGATCGGGTATGAACCGGTAGGTGGATACTCGGACATCATGTTCGCATGAAATCGTCAATCCTTCTCGAAAATTGCCAAAATACATAAAAACATCAAAAATTTGATTAATTTTTGTTAATTTATTTGGATTTAGCGAAATTATTTCGTATATTTGTATGTCGAAGTTCGTCTATCGTCATTGGTGGGTCGTGATTCGTCGAAAATACCGTTTTTACGATAGATTCTACCATATCCAGATTCCTCACTCCGTTCGGAATGACAAACCCTATTCCCCATTCCCTAACCCCTATTCCCCAGAATCCAAATGTGTAAATTTACAGCACCCAGACGAATGACGAACCACGATACACGAATTACGACCCTAGTGTGGTGCACAATTAGTATATTAATAATAATAGAGTTACAAGGGAAAAATAAGTAAAACCAGAAGAGCTGAAGGAGGTAAAAAGAAGTAGCGGGGGAGGGACTTGAACCCACGACCTACGGATTATGATTCCGACGCTCTAACCAGCTGAGCTACCCCGCCGCCACAAATCAACTTTGTTCGCCCAACTAATGTTGGGAGCCGTCTAACGAGAATTTAGTAATGTCAAGTTCCTTATTACCTTACGTCAAACGGCTACCGCTCCGGGAAAGTGATGGCAAACCGCCGCTTCTTGTCCTATTGCATGGGCGGGATGCCTACGCCGAGACGATATTCTCCGTCGAGCATCTTCTGCCGGCTTCGTTTCATATTGTCTCAATACGGGCGACCTACAAGTCGCCGCGAGAGGGGTATGAGTGGTATAAGCCATATGATTATGACCATCCCCTTGAATCATTTGGTGAAGAGCATTTCCGCGAGTCGCTTGATACCGTTACAACGATGATAGCTTCCCTTCTCGAAGAGAAAGATGTTGATAGAGAGAAATTATTTCTCTTGGGGTTTAGCCAAGGAGCAGCGATGTGTCACTTTCTCGGGCTTGAAGGAAAACTGCATCCGAAGGGTGTCGTCCCGATGAGCGGTTTCTTCCCTCGCCCTATCGAGAAATGGACGAATATCAATACAAAGGCAGAGTTTCTCATTACACATGGCAATGAAGACAAAGTGCTCTCGACAAGTGAATCAATTTATGCCCTTGATTTCCTGCGCCGAAATCATATCTCGAGTGACTATTATGAATACAAAGGGCGACATAAAATGACGATCCCCCTTTTGAAGCATGTTTCATCTTGGCTTACCCAGATCGCAATAAAATAGATGATCTTCAATAGTCTCGCATTTGCGATATTTCTGCCTGTTGTACTCATCCTGTACTATCTGCTTGGCTTCAAGTGGCAGAACAGGATGCTTCTTGCCGCGTCGCTCTTCTTTTACGCATGGTGGGAGTGGCATTTCCTTGCACTCCTTGCACTGACGATCATCGTTGACTATTATGCATCACATAAGGTCTATGATGCACATGACCCGAAAGAGAAAAAGTTATGGATGCAGCTATCGGTCGCAGCAAATGTCGGCGTCCTTGTTGTTTTTAAGTACTGTGATTTCTTCATCACTTCATTCGCCGCATTACTCAACTCGCTCGGATTTGAAGCACATCTGCCAACGCTTCAGTTAGTGCTTCCGGTTGGCATTTCTTTCTATACGTTCATGTCAATGGCATATGTGATAGATGTCTATCGCGGCGAGCTTAAACCCACTGCCAGTTTTCTTGACTTTGCTCTCTTCGTCTCCTACTTCCCGCATCTTGTAGCCGGTCCTATCCTCCGTGCCCCACAGTTATTACCTCAACTAACAAAAGAGAGAAAACCATCACTCGACCAGATACGAGACGGTATCGCTCTCATTGTTATCGGCTATACCAGAAAGGTAGTCATAGCAGATTCACTCGCTCCTTATGTAAATGAATCATTCTCAAAGATGGGTGAGATGGGCAGCGGCGATCTGTTTATCAGAATGTTCTTCTTTGCAATTCAGCTCTATGGTGATTTTGCCGGATACTCTGATATCGCAAGGGGTGTCAGT
>DATDEW010000407.1:0-3160 GCA_036522935.1 Kapaibacterium sp. (SeqCode) | reverse complement strand
AGCCACGTGTAGTCGTTAGTCGTTAGTCGTTAGCATTTAACCTTTAGCCTTTGACCTTAAGTCGTTCGTTAATGTCCAAGTTCTTTTAAGAGTGCTTTGAACTCGGGTGTATCTTTAATCGGGATAAGGTCGGGGTCAGTTGCGACCTCCGGACCTACGGGATAGCCCTTGGCAGCGCAGCGACGTAACATCTCTACCGCTTTCTTTGCATCACCGAGGCGTGCATATGCACAACCGGCATTATAAAGATCGACCCCCATCACGTTCTGCGCGTTAATGACAAGCTCAAGCTGTTTCTTTGCCTCGCTCTGATGTGCAGGTGAATATGCCAGATTGAGTGCATAGTTAACACGCACTGTTGTTGCAAGCGTATTTTTCTCAAGGAATCGCTCGTAGAGCGGCATCGACATAGCAACATACTTATTGAGCTTTGCTGTGTCTCCTATCGCGCTCAAGCTGCCGATAAGAAATGTATATGACGAAAGGTCTGCAAGATTTTTCTCGACCGCTTTCTCTAAGTTCATAGCAGCACGCGCAAAGTCACGCTTCTGATAGTAGAGTGAGCCGAGCATAACGGATGCGGAATATCCCTCCGGCGATAACTGCTTGTAACGGTTTAAGTGTGCGATCGCCACCTCAGAACTATCGCGCGCCATTGCAATGCGTGCTAAGACGATATAGACATCAGCGAACTTCGGTTGAAGTTTGATCATCACAGCTGCAAGCGAATCTGCGATAAAGATATCTCGCGGGTTTTGCGGAGGAATTCCGAAACGTGTACCGTTGCCTATGTATAAATTCATGTGTCCGGTCGCGCGGAACAAGTACGGATGTAGAAAGGCGGGATCGATCGTCGTTGCCTGTTCTAAGAGTGTTTCTGCGCGAATAATATCTTCCTTTGTCTTCGAAGACTCGATAGCACCGATCCCGGAGAGAAAGACGGAGTATGCTTCATTGCTATTGGTACCGCGCCGCGCCTCACTCTCAACGGATGTGTGTTTTGCAAGTGATATCTGAAGTTCAAAGGCAATGTTTCGCGCGAGTTTTTCCTGCAATGCAATAAGATCATCGGTCGTGCCTTCGAACGATTCGGAGAGGAGTGTTTTGCCAGTCTCGGTATTAATGAGCTGGACGTTGATCTTGACGCTCTTGCCTTGTTTCTGCACGGTGCCGTCAATAATGTATTTCACATCAAGCTCTTTAGCGATCGCTTTCACATCGGATTTTCTTCCTTTGTATGACATTGCTGTCTTGCGGTCAGTCACTTGTACACCTTCAAGACGGGTGAGGATAGAAATGATCTCGCTTGTGAGTCCGTCGGCGAAGAACTCATCATCTTTCGATGCACTCAAGCTCTCGAAGGGCAGAACGGCTATCGTACGAATAGCAACAATACTCTCAAGTGGATCTGCATCACGCTCCGAGGTACGGAAGAACAGGAAGTAACCGCCGACGCCTAGAGCAAGAAGAACAAGAACAGGAATACCAAAACGAACAAGTGAAGAACGCTTCTTTATAGGAGTATGCGTCGGTGCAAGAGTTGGCTTTGGCGCGCCTGCTTCAAACGGGATAGAGAGTTTTTCGAACGTACGACGCAATGCTTCTTCGTCACTCATCGAGACCTTCTGCACACCGGCAAGCGCGTACTTCATCGCCTGATTGAGATCCGAGGGATGTAACTCGATCGGTACAATACGCTTCTTACACTCGGATGCAAGTGAAAGCTCTTTTGTGACGTTATCCGATGATACGGAATCACGAGAGAGAAGAATAATAAAGATAGAACACTCTTCGATAGCGGTCACGATCTCCGCGCTCCAGGTCTCGGCTGCTGCAAGCGAAGCGGTATCCATCCAGACCGTTGCTCCGTAGCTGCGCAGCCGCACGGCAAGCGCAAGTGCTTGCTCGGAGTCGCGGCGAGAGTATGAGATAAAAATATCAGCGGTCACTTTGTTGGTTGTGCATGATTACCAAGGATGAACCGGTACTCCGAAGTTCCTTCTAAGGCAGCGAACCACTCCGGGTCAATTGCGTCAAATGCTGCTTCGCCGCTATCAATATAGAGGCGAATACACTTTACTGCTTCTTCAACTCTTCCCACCTTGCAAAAGGTACCCGCAATAGTATAATACATTTCTGCCGTAACATTCGGTCTGGCTAGTAGTCTATCTGCGATAGCTTCTCCGATATCGTGTCTTCCCGCAAATTGTGAAGCCAATAAAAAACTTGAAAGTAACAATGCATTGTCTGGTTCTCGGGCAAGCTCATGCTCATAGTGCTGCTCGGCTTTTGCCCAATACTTTTCTAGAGTATCACTATCACCGCTATGAAAGGCGTGCGCCATTATCGTGATTAAAAATCTGGTGTCGGAAGGATCCAACTCCAACGCTTTTTTAAATGACTCGATACTCTCTTGCTTATATCCGAGTTCACCCTGAATAAAGCCTAAGACACCATGAGAACTTCTGCGCTTTGGCTGCAACTCGACTGCATTGAGCGCCATTTCAAGCGCGAGCTCCTTCTCACCTATATTCAAATAGTAGTTCGCGCGTGGACCGTAAGAGAAATAATGCTTCGGATCTATCTCCATGATCTTTTGGATCTCTTCTTTTGAGAGTTCAAGCCAATGCTTATTCTCCATACTCGAAAATCGATATTGGTTCGAATACGTTATCGATAGCCAATAATGTGCCGGGATAAAGTTGGGATCGATCGCAAGTGCCTTCAGGCATAGCTCGATACCATCTGTTCTTCTTGGATCCTGTGCATTCGTGGCAAGTGCCCGCAAATAGAGCTGATATACTTCCGGCGAGTTCGTCAGCTTCTCTTCAAGGAGTAATTCTTCTTCCGGTGTCAGCTTTAGTTTTAATCCTTCGCAAATATCAAGAGCGGTCTTCTCCTGTATCTCGAAGATATCATCCATCGTACCGTTGAACTTCTCATCCCAGAGCGTCACGCCGTTCGCAGCTTCGATGAGCGACGCTTGTATGCGAAGTTTATCACCAGCTTTGCGGACTGCACCCGTCACAATGTACCGCACATTCAGTTCATGTGCTATCTGCTTGATGGTCATCTTCGCATCTTTATATATCTTCGATGATTTTCTATCAAGCACAAAAAGTGCATCAAGCTTATTGAGCGTTGAGATAAGTTCGTCAGT
>DATDEW010000406.1:0-2179 GCA_036522935.1 Kapaibacterium sp. (SeqCode) | reverse complement strand
CCATATCTCGATCTTTATCGGTATGCTCGTCGGCTCGCTCGGCGGGACGATACTACAGCTCTCAGGTGCAGAGCCTACGACAATAGAATCTATCGTCTCCTATGTAAAGCCCATCGGTGATATTTTCCTGCGGATGATATTCATGATGGTCATCCCGCTGCTTATCTCCGGATTAGCCCTCGGCGTTGCAGATCTCGGCGATCTAAAAAAGATAGGGCGAATTGGCCTCATCACGCTTGCCTTCAGTGCTGTGATAACAGGGATTTCAGTACTCATCGGAATCGGAATGGCAGAAGTATTTCAACCGGGTGGCTCAATTAGTATCGCTGACCGTGACATATTGATACAGAAATACTCGTCAAATTCTGCGGAAGTCGCCAAAACCGTCAGCACACTTCAATCTGATAATTTTGTACAGACACTTGTCAATATCATCCCTCGCAATCCGTTCGAGGATATGGCAAATGTATTTGAGCCGGGATATAAAGGGGGTGGGGTCCTCTCGATCATGTTCTTCGGACTTATAGTCGGCATTGCTCTTTCGCTCTCGAACCAGGAGCGTACTCATACGTTCAAACGCTTCCTTGAAGGACTTTATGACATTGTGATGATAGGCATCAACATAGCCATGAAGTTCGCTCCGATCGGTGTGGCTGCCCTGCTTTTTACACTTGCAGCTCGGCTTGGGTATTCCATCTTCGAAGTACTGCTAAATTATGTGCTCGTTGTTATCGGTGCACTGGCTATCCACCAGTTCGTTACGTACTCACTTCTCTTAAAGTTTGCCTGTAAGATGAATCCGTTAGAGTTCTTTCGGAATATTCGCGAAGTAATGCTGACAGCGTTCACGACAAGCTCAAGCAATGTGACACTGCCAACCTCCATCCGCGTTACACAAGAAAAGCTTGGATTCCCGAAAGAGATAACTAACTTTGTTCTGACAATTGGTAGCACTGCCAACCAGAACGGCACTGCCCTCTATGAAGGTATTACAGTACTATTTCTTGCGCAATGCTTCGGCATCCCGCTTGACTTCATGTCGCAAGTATTTGTCGTTCTTATTTGCGTTCTTTCAGGTATCGGTACAGCGGGTGTACCCGGGGCTTCGCTACCCATCATCATGCTTATCCTTGTTACGATCGGTATTCCGGGTGAGAGTATTGCCATTATTTATGGTGTTGATAGGATCCTTGATATGAGTCGAACGGTCGTGAATGTATCCGGCGATATTGTTGCGACGGCATATGTAAGCAAAATGGAAGAGAAATACGCGAAAGGATAGTGCCACGGCAATTTCTCTTCGTATTTTTGCACCATGACATTTACACAAAAGATCCTATCCGCTCAATCGAAAGCCAAATCATCTCTTTGCATCGGACTTGATACCGATATCCGCAAGCTGCCGGAGATACTTAAAAACGAGCCAAATCCGATGGCTGCATTCAATAAAGCCATTATCGAAGCAACAAGTGATCTTGCCTGTGCCTATAAACCCAACGTCGCCTATTATGAAGCGAACGGTATGAAAGGAATAGACGCAATTGCATCACTTCTAAGCGATATACCATCTCATATTTTTACGATCGCTGATTGTAAACGCGGCGACATCGGAGCAACAAGCGACCAGTACCATATTGCATGGCAAGAGAATTTTCACTTTGATGCAGTTACGCTTTCGCCATATATGGGCAGAGACTCCATTGAAGCATACATCCAAAGTGAAGAACAAGGAGCTTTCTTTCTTGGATTGACATCAAATCCCGGCGCAAAAGACTTCCAGTATCTCGAACTTGCAAACGGTAAGAAGCTTTATGAACAAGTGACTGATACAGTCGCCGAGTGGAACAAGGCAAAGAAGAACTGTGGACTTGTTGTTGGCGCAACAAAGCCCGAAGAGCTCCGCGCACTTCGCGAACGTGCTCCCGAACTTCCCTTCCTCGTACCCGGTGTAGGTGCACAAGGCGGCTCGCTTGAAGAATCACTCAAAGCCAATGGTAACGGCATCGCTCTCATTAATGTCAGCCGAGGCGTCACTGCCGCATCACGCGGAAGCGACTTTGCAGAGGCAGCACGAGCAGCAGCATTAAAATTTGTAGAAGCAATGAGGGCTGTCTCGTAAGATGTAAAACACGTGAAGTCATCACTACCTGAAATATTGCTTCAGGAAATGTGGAAGGAG
>DATDEW010000405.1:0-11820 GCA_036522935.1 Kapaibacterium sp. (SeqCode) | reverse complement strand
ACTGTCGTCGAACCTTTATCTATCATTCCTTTGAACACAGATGTCACCTGTTTTCCGAGTATGTCATGGATGTCAATGGTTGCATATGTTGCATGATTAAGCTGCACTGCGATGCTGTTCTTCTCAGGAGATACAACAATGCTTGCCGAATTGTCTTTTATTATTTTAACAGCATTTGTACCGGTCGCTATAATATCCTTATACCAGATCCCGCCTCCGGATACGGCGACATACAATCGCTTATTGTCAATGTAGTCAATATCAATGATGTCGGCTTTACTCGTAGTAAGAATGATTTCTTTCCAGTCACTACTATTTAATGCACAATAATAGAGTCCAGATGGCGTACCAAGGTAACACGTATCGCCAATGATTTCGAATTCACGAATGGATGTAAAATTGGTAGAATCCCAAAGTTGCCAAGAAGCACCTCTATCTGATGACTTCCATAAATTTGTTTTTCCGTTTACCCGGCTCATAAGAACGATATAATCATGGGTATCAAATTTGATGCACCATATAGGGGTGTTTTTGAATGGTGTTGCAAGTTTTGTCCAAGACATGCCTTCATTGTCAGAATAGTGAAGCTCAAGGTAAGAGCCGGCATAGAAACGGTTATGTTTATCGAGAGCTAATACAGTTGTAGCGTCACCAAAATGGAGTTCTGGAGTAAAAAAGTTATTCCAAGTATTGCCTTTATCAGTAGTGACATGAGTCTGCGAAATAATGGAATTTTTATAAATGATCGGTACTCTCCAGCTATCCGGCATTGACGGCGATTCACCGTGATCCTCAAATGAATATGGGGTAGCCTTGTCAGCGTACCAAAGGTGGGGATACCCAGGGTCTCTAAGGAAATAGTAATTACCTCCATTTGAGTCATATACGAACATCCCATATCCATTACCCGGTATTTCATTCGGCGTTCGCCATGTGACACCCTCGTCAAATGAAATGACCCTTTGATAGCCCGGAGCACTATTAATGTTTTCAAGCACGAACAATCCTCCTGTAGGATCCTTTTGTATACCTGAGAGAGCACTTATAGGTAGTCCTATGCCTTGCCAGCTTTTCCCTATATTATCAGTTTCATAAATGCCTTTCTCAGTCCCGCAAAAGACCTTCGCTGAATTAGAATCGAATGCATATGTCGTCACCTGACTCTTTGTGATTGGGAGTGAATCGAGATATGGCTTCCATGTCCGGCCTGTGTCAGAAGATACAAGCAACTGGTAGTCATAAGTAGTATCGTTGTTTCCGGCAATGATGCAAAGCTCATTCGATGGAGTTTTATAAAATATATTTTTTATTCCTTCAGGATGTGTCCCCGTCGAACTGTTTTTAACTATTGAAGTGTCGTTCCGAATGACATAGATATTGTAACTCGATTTTATCAGAATATTATTATGGTAGTTGTAAATATGTGGTCTAACTTTGAAAATTGTGTCGGGTAGTTGCAGCGATGTAAATAACGCTGATGTGGGATTATAGACTAAAATGTCTTTCTTATATAGATCGAGAGTAAAATACAGTTTGCTGCTGTCGGCAGCAATATCAGTGACTACAAGTGAGATTGATGCTATGCTATCCCATGTGATGCCGCTATCAAGCGACCTGAAAACTCCAGACGTAAAATTTGTCCAGTCTCTTAGCGCATAATGAGTCCCTTTATTATCAGATACAATTTTGGATACTGGTTTATTGATCAACACCTGTACCCATGTGTCTCCATTATTTGTGCTCCGATAAATACCGTCACTTGGCCGACGAGAATTAGGGAAATTAGTCAGTGTGAAAAGATGGCAGCCACCTATATCTGTGTATATTAGTGTTGGTACACGACCTGGGTCGTTTGTAATACTATCGAGATCTATGGATTTCCAAGTCTTTGATCCTGCTGGTCTCTTCCACAATTTACCAGCGGCTGTCCCGAATATCGTCCCATTTTTGGTTATTTGCAAGTCTCCAAAGCTTCCGGCATATGGTCCTGGGAGCTGCTTCCACTCTTGGGCGGATGCGGCTATATAAGAAAAGAGCAGGATGCAAAGCGTTAATGATCTCATAAGTGACTTCTGTGTTTATTCTAAAAACGAGTGACACCCCAAGAAGTTACAACGGAATTTGGTATAGAAGAACGTCTTCTTCGTCAGCGGCGGGTTAGAAGTTGTTGTCGGCTTGACAGCACTGCTTCTGGCCTCAAGAGTAAGACGGAAGTAAATTTGGTGGGCATGTATATTACATGCCCACTTAGTAAAACCATTGCATACTTCCCCCTGTTCTTTTTATCATGGAACGAGCAAGCAATTCTCCGCGTGAGCAGGCACTGGCAGCAATTAGTCTGCTTAAGAAAAATGCATCATATGATGATATGATGTATAAATTGTATGTCTTACAGAAAATTGAAAAAGCAGAGAAGGACATACAGGACGGGAAGGTATTTACAACGACTGAAGCAAAGAAACGTCTTTCAAAGTGGCTGAAGTAATTTGGTTAGATGCTGCGCTTCGCGACATTGAAGAGTTAGCCGAGTTTATCGCCCGTGATTCTGTGGTCTATGCAGATCGAACGGTTGCGAATATATTTGAAAGTGCTGAAATACTTACTCTCTTTCCAAGGGCAGGGAAGAAGATACCGGAAAAGAACGACCCTAAGTACAGAGAGATACAAGTACCTCCATTCCGATTACTCTATAAGCTGGATGGTGTACAGCCAATAGTGTTAGCTATCATTCATTCAAAAAGAGAAGCTACAAAGCTTATCAAAAAGTTACGATAAGAACTGACCTAGTTCATCATCTCCAATATAAGACGCTGCACGAGGAGCGACTCATCTACTTTCACTTTGCGTGTCTGGAATTCGGCATTGACTAATGCTTTTACTGCGTCATCAAGTCGTTCGCGTGAAAATTTGTGTGATGCAGTAATATATTCTTTCACGTAGTATGCTCCGCCGCCATAGAGACCAATAGCGGCGGCAATATCTTTATCAGGCGCTCTTTTTGAGGACATATCCTGCGCCACCACAAGCTGTTCAAGGTACTTGATAAGCACTGCGAACATTGGGAAGCGGGCGCTCTTATCTTCAGCAAGCATCTTTACCGCTATCTCCGAAGCACGTTGTTTATTACCGGCCCCAATAGCTTTCGTAAGTTCGAATGCATCATGTGTTGATTGGTTGCCGACAACAGCTTTCACATCTTTATCGGTGATCTCATCTTTATCTCCTGCATAGGTAATGACCTTCTCTAGTTCTGTTGTTTGAGAGCGGAGATCATTGCCGATATAATCTACGAGTAGGCGAGCTGCAGCATCGGTTAGAATACGTGACTGTTTCTTGGCTCTGTCAATAAGCCACCCTGCAACCTCCGGCTCTCGCATAAATGCGAACTCAACTACCTGTACCTTTTCAAAGAGAGCTTTCCAAGGATACGTGTTCTTTGCTCCGTGTTTTTTACAATCAAATATCAGGAGCGTCTCGAAGTTAGGCGACTTTATGTAATTGATAGTAGCGATCACATCAGGGTGGTCTTTACCTTTACTTCCTTCATCATCGTCATCATCTGTCTTGAAGCGCCAAAGTTTATCGGCATCACGGATTATGACTATACGCTTATCCGACATCACCGGCAGACCGTTCGCGCATTGGATGACATTAGCAATTTTTGTCTCATTGCCATACATGATGTCGAGATTGAAGGAGCGCATCCCCGGATCAGGCAGGAAAGTGCTGATGGCTTCGTTGATAGCTTCGGTTCGTAAGAACTCCTCTTCTCCGTGAAAGAGATAGACTGCGTCGGCTTTGCCTTTTCGCCAGGAGTCGGTAACTTGTTTGGGTGTCATATAGGCAAAAATACGACAGGAAATCTCCCTAAATCTTTTATATGATAACCCTGTTATCTGCCCTCAACGAATGAAACCTATTATTCTTATCGCGCTGAACGTATCCCTCATCGGGTTTTTCGTTTGGCTGGCACGCAAAAAGAATCTTC
This sequence comes from Kapaibacterium sp. (SeqCode), assembly GCA_036522935.1. GTDB lineage: Bacteria > Bacteroidota > Ignavibacteria > Palsa-1295 > Palsa-1295 > DATDEW01. The sequence goes on along the minus strand of DATDEW010000405.1, from coordinate 7,832 downwards.
TCTCCTTCATGGATGGCGGGCGTTGGTGGCTTACGTGGCTGTCGATCGCTATCATCACGCTCATGGACGAACTTACGTCCATATTCTACGCTCCGGCAGAGTCGTATGCTATCTTAGGTATCTCGGCATTCGTCTTTATCATGCTGACCTCGGTCCTGATGAGGTTCCTCTCGAACCGAATGGTCGAGATAGCTCATGTGCTTGAGCAGCATAACATAAAGGGTGGTGGTGTCTATAGCTTTAGCTACCTTGTGCTTGGCCCGACCGTATCTTTTATTGCCGTTGCATCCATTCTCGTTGACTATATATTGACGGCTGCTATCTCAACGGTTTCTGCCGTTTATAACGGAGCAGCTTTTTTGGATATTCCACCTATCCTTACCTATGCCCTCATGCTCGCTATCGTATGGGGAATTGCGGGACTTAATATCATAGGTATCAAAGAGAACGCTCGTTTTACATTTGGTATCTTTATTGCTGCAGCCATTACGCTCATCACACTACTTGTATCGGGTATTATTGATCCTTCACCAGGGCAAGGCGCACAGATCCTTAGTGGTTTCGCTCAAACGTATGACAATATAACCGGCGGTACATTCTTTGGGGGAATTGGATTTGTTATCTTAGGCGTATCAAGCGTTATTCTTGCCTACTCGGGTATTGAGAGCGTCGTTCAGACGGCTGGTTTGGTCAAGAGTTGGAAGGAGATTCGCAAGGCATATCTTTTCCTGGCGGTTACGGTTGGTATTTTTACGCCGATCATATCCATGCTTGTGCTTACACGTACAGATATAATTTTCCACGAGCACGAGACAGACCTACTGACACACTTTGCTGCAACGCTAAATGGTGAGTGGTTCGGTATTATGCTTGGTGCGTTAGCGAGCTTTACACTCATTATGGCGGTGAATACAGCGTTCGTTGCTTCGAGCGAATTGCTTGAACGTGTTGCACATCGATACGGATTTGAGTGGATAATTAAAACTAATAGAAGGCACTCTCTCTATCGCGTTCATATTATGAATGCCATCTTCTTCTCGGTTATCATTTTAGCAACAGCAGGAAGCCAAAAAATGCTTGCACAGATGTATGCTGTTGGTTTGGTAGCGAGCTTTAGCATTAATATGGGAGCGCTTGTAATATACCGTTACAAGCAGGGTAGCAATGAGATAAAGGAGCACTTTACTTCTCGTACAGGTACGCTCATTATCTTTATCATTTTGCTTGCATGTTTTGGTGTCATCGCTTATCACCATTGGATGGGCTTCCTGCTCTGGATCGTTGCTGTGATAATTTCGCTCATTATTGGATTCCGTGTAGCGAAAAAGCGTGCGCCGGAAAAGGTTGAGTATGCAAAGCTCTCGCTTGATCAGCAGATGGATCTTCTCTTGCAGATCGCCGAATCAGAAGAAGTATTCCATATCTATATGCGCCGCCCGAAAGACATTTCGCAAGTCCAAGAAGCTGCAAACATCGCATACGTAACGCTCTTCTCGCCCCGAGCCGGAGCGCCGGAGAAGGTCAGCAAGAACCATTACCGATTCCCATTTGTCAATGAGTCCTTGTTCGCGAAACTCGTAGAGTTGATAGAATACATTGATTACGAGATCCCCGAAAAGAGGATAGTCTTTCACTTGGGATGGCCAACCTCAAACTGGATAGACAGAATGTCTATCGGTGTTATGGTGCTTTCTCTCTTGAGACTTCCGAAGCAATTCCCGAAACATAGCTTCGTGATAGAATACGATCCGCCGGCAAACAAGAAAAATTAGATGAATAGAAAAACAAAAGGTGAACAACTCTTTGGGGGTTCACCCTGTTGTTTTTCCGACCTATGAAAATTACGGCTCTCATCATTCTCAATATAGGGCTTGTTGTGTTGTTCTTTTGGATACTACGCCGAAAGAATATTCTTTCCATTTTCGATAATGGCAGGTGGTGGCTTACGTGGCTATCGGTTGCTATTATCACCTTGATGGATGAACTGACATCCATCTTCTACGTCCCCGCAGAGTCGTTTGCCATCGTCGGCGTCTCCGCATTTGTCTTTATCATGGCAACGTCTGTCCTGATGCGATTTCTCTCCAACAGGATGGTGGAGATAGCGCATATCCTTGAGCATCATGGAATAAAAGGAGGAGGGGTCTATAGTTTTAGCTATTTGGTGATGGGTCCGAAGGCATCATTCGTTGCCGTTGCCTCGATCCTTGTCACCTATATTCTGACTGCTGCCATCTCAACTGTTGCTGCTGTCAATAATGGCGGGTCGTTGTTCTCTATTAATCCGATAGTAGGATATATATTCATGTTCGCTATTATCTGGGCAGTAGCAGGACTAAATATCATCGGGATAAAAGAGAATGCGCGGTTCACATTCTTCATCTTTGTTGCTGCTGCGCTCGTCCTTCTCACGATGCTTGCTTCGGCTTTCATGGACCCAAGTCCCGGACAAGGCGAGCAGATCATGGCCGGATTTTCATATACATGGGATAATATCACTTCGGGTTTTGTACCCGGCATCGGATTCTTGATATTCGGACTTGCAAGTGTTATTCTTGCCTATTCAGGAATTGAAAGTGTCATCCAAACTGCAGGTCTTGTAAAGAGCTGGAAAGAGATCAAGAAAGCGTATTTCTTCCTCGCTATCACTGTCGGCATCTTTACTCCTTTGCTTACAATGATGGTGCTGACTCGCACTGACATTTCTTTCCATGACCATGAGCTTGACCTTATCACCCATTTCGCTACGGTTCTTAATGGTCATTGGTTCGGTATCCTCGTCGGTGCACTTGCAAGTTTTACACTCATTATGGCAGTGAATACTGCATTTGTTGCTTCGAGCGAGCTACTTGAGCGTGTCGCACATCGGTATGGTTTTCATTGGCTCATCAAGACGAATCGTCGTGACTCCCTGTATCGAATCCATATTATCAATGCCATCTTTTTCACAGCAGTTATTGCTGCCACAGCCGGAAGCCAAAGTGCACTGGCTCATATGTATGCAGTAGGGCTTGTTGCAAGTTTTACTATCAATATGGGGGCGCTCGTTTGGTACAGGTATCAACACGGCAGCTCTGATATTAAGGAGTACTTTACATCGAGAACAGGTACGGTTGTCATCTTTGTGATATTACTTGCCTGTTTTATCTATATAGCTATCAACAGAATTGATGGCTTTAGTCTCTGGCTCGGTGCTGTTGTCATCGCACTGATAATTGGTTTACGAGTTGCAAAGGGACGAGCCCCGGAAAAGATAGAGTACGCAAAATTAGATCTCGACCAGCAGACAGACCTTGCGTTACAAATAGCCGAAACAGAGAAGGACTTCCATATCTATATGCGCCGACCGAAGGATATTTCGGAGATTCGTACAGGTACGAACATTGCGTATGTTACTCTTTTTTCACCACGTGCCGGTGCGCCTGATAAACTTGCGCCGAATCATTACCGCTTCCCGTTCGTCAACGAATCTCTCTTCGATAAGCTCGTCGAGCTTATCGAGTATGTCGATTACGAGATACCGGATAAGAATATCACCTTCCATTTGGGCTGGCCGACATCAAGTTGGATAGACAGGATGTCCATCGGTGTGATGGTGCTCTCGCTCTTGCGTCTGCCAAAACGCTTCCCGAACCATAACTTCGTCATTGAGTATTTCCGTGGCGAGCTGAAGCCGGTCATCAAAGAAAAGAAATGATGAGCGTCATCGCTATCATCGTTGCCGCAGGGAGCGGAAGCCGATTCGGAAAACCAAAACAGTTCGAGCTGCTTGGCGGCGAACCGGTATTCATTCACTCGGTTCGTGCATTCCTTTTATGTAAGCGCGTTGATAAGATCGTACTTGTTACCAGTGAAGAACTCATCGACGAGATGAATTCGCTTCTTGAAGCAAAGAGTGTTGGCGCTTCAGTATCGGTTACAATTGGCGGTGAGCGCCGGCAGGATTCCGTTATGAACGGACTTATCTCTGCACATGCAGGTGACGACGATGTCATTCTCGTTCACGATGCAGCACGACCTCTCGTCTCACAAAAAGTCATTAATGATGTAATAGATGCGACCATTACTCACGGCGCTGCACTCGCTGCAGTGGAAGTAGTTGATACGCTCAAGCGTGAAGAGGGTGGATTCGCTACCGATACTGTAAACCGCGAGCATCTATGGCGGGCACAGACTCCGCAGGCAGCGAAAGTATTATCTTTGCGTAACGCACTGGAACATGCTCAAAATGAAGGAGTTACGGGGACAGATGAAGCGCAACTTTTGTCGCTTATTTCCGTACGATCATATCTGGTATCGTCAGATGAGCGTAACTTCAAAATTACGTATCCGGATGATCTTGCAAGAGCCGAGGCGCTCCTGTAAATGAAACGTATGTAATAGCTTTTAGCTCGGGATTTGCTCCCGAACAAATCGGAGTAGACGATTGTTTACTCTATGCTACAATAACAGTGTTGTTAAATGGTGAGTATTCTTTTAGTTGTTACGATAGGGTATTTCTTAGGAGCTATCCCATTCGGTGTCTTAGTAAGTAAGTATTTCCGCGGGTTCGATCTGCGCACCAAAGGCAGCGGGAACATGGGTTCTACAAATGCCTTCCGTGTCCTTGGCTGGAAACTCGGTCTTCTCGTACAGGTTCTTGATATAGCAAAAGGTGTTGGCGCAGTTCTTATCGCGACCTATCTCTTTAATGGTCTGCCGTTCGCAAATGCTACGCCGTTCCAGGATATTACCGTCTTCCGTTTCTTCGCAGGTTTCGCTGCTGTTATCGGGCATTGTTATACGATCTTCGCCGGCTGGAAAGGCGGCAAGGGTATCTCAACAACGCTTGGTATGCTCGTTGCTATCGCTCCTATTGAAGTTGCGGTTGCAGTTGGTATCTTCTTGCTTGTTGTATTCGCATCGGGCTACATTTCACTAGGTTCTATTATGGCGTCGCTTGCATTCCCAACAACCATGTTCGTCCGTCATAATTTCTTTGGCGTTGAGATAACCGGTTATCATACTGCAATTTTCTTCGCTATCGGTCTTGCAGTCTTCCTTGTGTATCGTCACCGCGCAAACATTGTTCGTTTGCTTGCCAAGACGGAGAACAAGTTCGAGAAATTGCATATCCTTCGCTTCGGCAAAGCCTAAGCCCTAACAACATTTTATGCGTGCTGCCGTAATTGGTGCAGGTGGGTGGGGAACAGCGATATCGCTCCTGCTCGCTGAGCGCGCTCATGATGTCACCCTTTGGGCACGAAGCGCCGAACGTGCCGAAGAGATAAATATCACCGGCAAGAACGAACGCTACCTTCCCGGCATCTCTATCCCGACAACTATCAAGGTCACCAATAACGCCGAAGATCTTCGCGGTAATGACCTCTATGTTTTTGCAGTCCCGTCACAATCACTTCGTGCCGTTTCAATATTACTTAAAGATGTTATCACTAGTGATAGCGCACTCTATGTAAGTGCATCGAAAGGCATCGAGCGCGGCACGCTACTGCGTATGACGGAAGTCATGCACGAGGTGCTCGGCGTAGATCATAAACGTCTGCTCTCGTTCAGCGGTCCGAGCCATGCCGAAGAAGTTGCTCGGAAAATTCCGACCGTCGTTGTCGCTGCAGGCAGCGATGAACGCAATGCAACCATCGTTCGCGACGCATTCCTGCTTCCGTACTTCAGAGTCTATTCATCTACCGATGTTCTTGGCGTCGAGCTTGCAGGCGCACTCAAGAATGTTATTGCTATCTGTGCAGGTATCTTAGACGGCGAAGGCTATGGCGATAACACCATCGCCGCACTCCTCACTCGCGGACTTGCCGAGATGCGCCGACTCGGCGTTGCACTTGGTGCCGATAGCGAGACGTTCTCCGGTGTCGCAGGTCTTGGCGATCTTGTCGTAACGTGCCTCTCGAAGCATTCACGTAACCGCCGCGTCGGTTACGAACTCGGGCAAGGCAAGACACTTGAAGAGATACTATCAGGGATGTCAATGGTAGCAGAAGGCGTAACGACAACGGAATCCGCAAAAGCGCTCGCCACAAAACACAACATTGAAATGCCTATCGTCGAAGAGATATACAAAATACTCTTCGAGAACAAAGACCACCGCCAAGCCACCACCGACCTCATGCTCCGCGAACCCAAGGACGAGCGAGGGTAGGAACAAATCACCTCATTTGGTTATTCTACATTCATGCAGACCAAACTTCCGATACATATTTCTGATAAAGCGATAGCTGATTTTTGTGATAAGAACTACATCACAAAGCTATCGTTCTTTGGCTCTGTTGTTCGCAATGATTTTCGTCCCGATAGCGATGTAGATGTTCTCGTTGAGTTCGATAAGGACCATATCCCCGGGTTAGCATTCTTCAGAATGCAAAAAGAATTTGAGCAGATCCTTGGTCGTGAGGTTGATATGCTTACGACCGATTCGATCAAACCACACCTCCGTGATAACATTCTTGCCTCTGCAATAGAGTATTATGTCCAAGCGTGATGTGATGGCTCTTATCTATGACATGCATTTGCATGCATCAGATGTTTGTGTATTTACATCGGATAAAGGGAGAGCAGACCTTGATACTGATAGAATGCTTATGCTAGCTGTCACCCGTGCACTTGAAGTCATTGGTGAAGCGGCAGGTAAAATTCCTTCTGCTGATAGAGAAAAGATGCCGGAGATACCATGGCAGGAAATAGTAGGGCTACGCAACCGCCTTGCACATGAATATGCTATCATTGATCTAAGTATAGTTTGGACAGTCTGCACTCACGATATCCCTAAGCTTCTAGTATCGTTGGAAGAGATTATTGATAGAAATTCATAATTTACTTGATCACTGACCTATCGCTCCACAGCCAATAACATAGAATATGAGCAAAGTCAATACCAATAAAAGCAAGTTATCACCAAAGCAATGCGAAGAAATGCTTGTCACACTTAAAACCCGCTTCGAGAAGAACATGAAGCGGCATAAGATGCTTGAGTGGGCTGATGTTGAAGCTCGACTGGAAGCGAAAGCGAGTAAGCTATGGTCGCTCAATGAAATGGAAGCAAGCGGCGGCGAACCGGATGTGATCGGCTTCGATAAGAAAACGGGCGAATACATCTTTTACGATTGTTCAGCCGAAAGCCCTAAGAGTAGAAGAAGCGTTTGTTATGATCGCAAAGCGCTCAACTCACGCAAAGAACATAAACCAAAGAACGATGCACTCACGATGGCTCACGAAATGGGCATTGAGATACTCTCCGAAGAAGAGTATCGTGACTTACAGAAGCTTGGTGAGTTCGATACGAAAACCTCAAGCTGGGTGAAAACACCACCGGATATCAGAGAGCTCGGAGGCGCCATCTTTTGCGATCGCCGCTACGATACCGTATTTTTGTATCACAACGGCGCAGAGTCATACTATGCCGCCAGAGGTTTCAGAGGCTCATTAAAGGTTTAGATCCGCAATGTTGCCCTCGAAAAAATACCTCACTTTATTATTAGTATTAGTACTGACGCCGATCATTGCCGGGGTGTACGGAATTATACACGACCAACTAACCTACTCAATTTCGCCTGAATATTACACGAAGTTTAAGTTCTTCCAGTTCGGACTACTGGATTCAGGGAAAGAAGCACAGTTTTCCAACCCAAGAATTCAAGTCTCAGTAGTTGGATTTATGGCAACATGGTGGATGGGTCTACCTGTTGGACTAATACTAGGGCTTGTCGGACTTATTCATACTGATAGAAAGCAAATGTTTCGAGCTACAATGATGGCGATTTGTATTGCAATTGTCGTTGCCTTTGCAACCGGGCTCATTGGACTTGCCTATGGCAGATTATTCT
>DATDEW010000404.1:0-10992 GCA_036522935.1 Kapaibacterium sp. (SeqCode) | reverse complement strand
GAAGTCGTCTTCATATATGCATGAAGGTACTCGTCGCCGCATTGATCTATCCCTACAAATTTCCCTGTCGTATCCAACGCATTTACATCGAGAGGACACGGAGATGCGCTCGTGAAGAAACCCGACAGTGCTATCTCGGTTGCATTAGTATCTGTTACATATGTCGTTGCTTTCAAGAAGCCAAGAATACCTTTACCCTTGACAAGAGCAGCCCCGGCAGGATGTGTATAGACAAACTCGTCAGTTTCAAAATCTATCTGATCAATGACCACACTCCATCCGGCAAGTACCGTTGAAGTTGTTTTTACAGAATAGATCGTCATCACATCATGGTCATAACGGACACGAACACGAAGCTCGCTCAATGTGTCTGCCATTGTTGTTTCTAAGTAAAGTTGGCCTGAGGTTGTGTCCCCCAGATCAACTGATCGTAAGACGATCGATAACTTTGCATCAACTATTCCGCGGGATTCATATATCTGAATTGTTTCTTGTCCGCTTCCACGGCGATCAGGAAGGTATCCAAAGTCAAGCACGCTCTCCGCACTTGATGCACGTAGTACGGTTTGCTGCGGAGTTTTTAGGACATCAAATGTAACCGTCAATAGTTCTCCGCTTAATACCAAAGGTGTCGTAGATTTTATCACCAGACTAATGGTGTCAGACGACGAACTTCCTATCGTAGAAATACTTGCAATGGCTGACGATGGGGTAATGGTCACAGGCGTCATCAGTTTGCTGTCATAGATGAATGCCAACCTAAATTCATAGACACTCTCCGACACCAACACAGGATCAACAAGCGATACGCTTGAAGTGAATGTGCTGCATGTCTTTGCTGTATCCGAAGAGACGAGAAGCGAACGGGTAACCGGTCTTGGCAATGGTGGTGCTACTCCCGTTGTAGTACTTAAATATGCTTCTGCATAGTCAAAGCCGCCCATCATTGAAAAAACTGGAACAGGCGATGTGACCTTATGCTCTCCGTCGAGAGTGGGTGTTATCAATGCCGAGAAAACAGAGTTTGGAATAGGATACCGCGTAGGGTATGTAGAAATTGGGACCCCATCTAATAGAACGCGATCAGAATCGTTGGTAGGGTAGATCAGCGATACCGAATTTATAATATTACCAAAAGTAAAAGGGAAAGAAGGAGAAAGCCACAGCAATGTATCCCCCCAGTTACGTAGAGGAAGAACAGGTGCAATAGCCGGGTCGCTCTGGGGAAAGTTATCAGTTCCTGAGGTAAGCATGTGACAGATAGCAGGTGCACTCAATAGAAACATATCAGGATTATTGAGCGAGACAACGATCCTTCCGGTCGTCGTCTGATAGACAATGCCATTGGAGTTAACAACAAAAAATTGCGGCGTTGTACTTATAAATACCAACCGACTATCATGCTTAGGATCGGATGGAGGGATAGCGTAGAAGATAGTATCCGTTGAGAGCGATATTGGAAGCAGATGGTCAATAAGCGGATTGCAGGCTTGCTGTTGGAGAGGGACATACGCGCATGTTGAAGCCATCATTACGCTGACAGGCTTCGAAGCACGAACACTGGAATTAGAAAGCGATGAGCTTACCGGTGTGCTAAAGACATCAGCCTTCAGAACAAATGTTTCCCCTCTGTTAAGAGTAACATTAATTGGCACATCGGCACTATGTCCGCCAAGACAATTTACTTTTGGTGTGATCGTAATATCTGTCCCATCCGTATTAGAGATCACGACGATCTGATTCCTATTATCTTCATATGTATTGGTAAAAATACTGGAGTCATTCCATAGCCCCCAACCTGTGACAAGATAATCAGTCCCAAGATCATCATCAGGAAAGATCTGGGATGACTCACTGGCAAATGGATTGATCAGATAATAGGTAAGGTTAATTGGCTGTGTCGTTCGAACGAGGATCCCTTTCGTTGTTTTCCCAAGTTCATATAGGTGCATGAGAGAATGGGGGAGCTCAACCTGAGCTGCGCGATTCGCTCTAAACGTAAATGGTATCTCTACGCCAGAAGGTGAATAGACAACACCATCGCCATCATATTGGCTTACAATAATGAGTGCCAGTCTCGATGGGGTGAACTCACTCGAGACTCTATCAGCACCTTCAGGGATAGCGAATGTAAAAGACGTGCCTGCAGTCTTGAGTCCTTGTGAAAGAACAGGAGCTACTCCCAAAAGGAGTAAAGAAAAAACAAGGAATATGCGTAGGTGCCGTAACACTTAGGTAATCAAAATAAGGGAGTTATGCCCCTATTTCTAACGGCTCGTCAGTAAAGAGTTGTTCCCTCTGAAAAAACCGTTAGTTTTTCAGTGCTTTCTGACCAATATCATTGCGGTAATATGCACCATCGAAGCTGACAAGATTTACACCGCGATACGCCGATGCGATGGTTTCCTTAAGTTCGTTGCCGAAACCAATAGCAGTAACCGAAAGCACTCTGCCGCCTGATGTAACGATCTTGCCGTGCTCATCTGTCTTTGTAGCGGCATGAAAGACTGCAACGCCTTCATCAATTTCTTTCTTCTGGTTGAAATGGTCAAGGCCTTCAATGACCTTTCCTGTCTCGTACTGATCGGGATAGCCCTGCGATGACATCACGACCGTTACTGCACAAGCATCAAAACTCTTGACAGGCATTTTCTCTTTCAACTTGCCCGTTGCACATGCAAGAAGCAGTTCTGCAAAATCACCTTCAATGAGTGGAATGATAACCTGCGCTTCAGGGTCACCGAAGCGAACATTGAACTCAACAACTCTCGCTCTTCCGTTCTTAATCATCACTCCACAATAGAGCACACCGCGATAGGTACGGCTTTCTTCACGAAGACCTCGAAGCACCGGCTCGATGATCTCACGCTTGATCTGCTCCATGATCTCATCGGTAACGATAGGAGCAGGAGCATAGGCACCCATACCGCCCGTATTCTTGCCGCGGTCACCATCGTAAATGCGCTTGTGATCTTGTGCAGGAGCGAGAACATCATAATCTATGCCGTCAGTAATTGCAAAGACGGACGCTTCTTCACCATCCATAAACTCTTCGATAACGATACGCGCCCCTGCCTCACCGAAAATACGGCGGCTAAAGATATCATCCATCGTATGAAGCGCTTCTGCTTCTGTCTCAACAATAACAACACCTTTACCTGCTGCTAAGCCATCGGCTTTGATGACGGCAGGGTAGTTAAGGTGGCGCAAGAATGCGCGAGCTTCAAGCTGCTCGCCTGGTGTAAAAACTGCGAAGCGGGCTGTCGGGACACCATGACGGTGCATAAAATCTTTTGAGAATGCTTTTGATGCTTCAAGAAGCGCTGCAGAGCGGTGCGGACCGAAGGCAGGAATGCGCTCACTCTCAAGCGCATCTGCTATTCCGACTGCAAGCGGACCTTCAGGACCGATAACCACAAGGTCAATACGCTCGCGAAGACAAAAACCTACTACTGCTTTATCGTCGGTGGGTACAAGACCGACACATTCAGCAACTTGTGCGATACCGGCATTACCGGGTGCACAAAATATCTGACTTACGACAGGTGATTGCTTGAGCTTCCAACAAATAACATGCTCGCGTGCGCCGGAGCCAAGTACCAATATTCTCATTGAGGTATTTACAACTAATTATATGCAAAAATACGACCGCAAAAGACATCAGCAAACAGGTTGTCACATTTGGAGCATGAAGATCACACTCCGTCGTCTTCAAAGCGTGATAGCGATTGAAGTTCGAGGAATCTCTCATAGATCGCCCCGGTCTCGAGATTCTCAATCGCTTCGGTCGAGAACTTTGTGCAGCAATAACTTGCGAGTGCTGTGCCGTAGATGACTGCACGCTTTACATCATCGTACGCAACCGAGTTGCGCTTCGATAAATACCCCATGAAGCCGCCCATGAATGTGTCGCCCGCACCGGTCGGATCGAATATCTCTTCAAGCGGATAGCTAGGCGCAGAGAAGAAGTGCTCGTTATAGAATAACAATGCACCGTGTTCGCCCTTCTTGATGATGACGATACGCGGACCATCATTCGAAAGCATATTCTGAAGCTTTCTGCCGCTATGGATAAGACTTGGTGATTCGACAAGTAAACGCGCTTCGCTGTCATTGAGCACTAATGCATTGCTCTTCGAGAGTGTAAGTTCTAGATCAGCCCGTGCACCCGTTATCCAGAAATTCATCGTATCACAAATGATAAGCTTCGGCTTTTTTGTGAGCTGTGTGATAACGTCATGCTGCAGGCTCGGAGCTACGTTACCAAGCACGAGGAAGTCCGGAGCGGTGATATGTGCTGGTACTTTCGGTTTAAAGTCTGCAAGAACGTTGAGATCTGTGACGAGCGTATCACGGGTATTCATATCATAATGATACTTCCCTGCCCAGAAAAACGTCTTCCCGCCTTTGACGACCTCTACACCTGAAATATCGAACTTCTTCCCTTTTAGGAGATTCCATCCATGCTCGGGAAAATCTTCACCTACGACACCGACAAGCGAGATGTTCTCGCCCGGCACAAAGTAACTTGCCGAAAGAGCAATATAGGTTGCACTGCCGCCAAGAGCATTCTCTTTTTTGGCGAACGGTGTTTCGAGCGAATCAATAGCGAGAGTACCGACAATAAGTAAAGACATAGAGTTTTCTTGGGTAAAAGCGAAAAGGCAACAACGCCAATGCTGTGGTGGTTCGGGGTTGAAACAGTTCTATTGCCGTGTCGTAGGTAAATTATGTCACATTTACTCCTTGAAATTCTTGACGGGGCCACAGCTGTATTGTGGCCTGATCAGAAAACACCCTCCGTCTGGGTGATAGCTTTCGTACTTGTACTCCTTGCAGGTATTCTCGTTATCGTCGCAGCTAACTGAACAGTCCTTCCAAAATGGGTGTTTACTCTCTATGCAAATTGGTAACGAAAACTACGAGATCTTAGTAAAGCGCGAGGGCGAAACGGGTTATTCTGCATTCTGCCCGGAGCTTGAGCTTATTGTACGCGGAACGGCGCATGTGCAAGTTGAAGAGAAAATGAAACTGCTCATTGGGGAGCATGTTGCAAAAAAGAATGCTGAAGCTGCGGCTTCCAACGGCGTTTCAAAGAACTGACCTTTTTCCCTGACGCTATGGCACAGAGCGACGACCGATATGCAGTTGTAGCTCTTCCGCTTCCTTTCAAATTCCATTCAGGCGGCTTTGACGGGCTGACCTATTCTATCCCGGACGAACTTCGAGGCCGCGCCGCAATAGGTGTACGTGTTCTTGTACCACTCGGCAAACGCCTTGCGACCGGGGTCCTTGTTGATATAATTTCCGAAGCTCCGAAAGATGTTCGGCTCAAACCAATTACCGATGTACTTGATGTTGCACCTGTCTTTGACAAGTCATTTCTTGACTGGACAAAATGGATTGCTTCGTATTATTTAGCATCATGGGGTGAAGTGCTCGAGACAGCCCTGCCCGAAGGTCTGCGACCTGCAACCAAGAGCAAAGTAACGGTTATCACGAAACCGACAAGTGAAGAACTTGCCGCAATACATAGGTCTGCACCGCGACGTGCGGAGTTACTTGTAACGATCGCCGGATATGAGAACGGCGTGTATCTTGCCCATCTGGAGAAAAGGCATAAGTTCAAAGGGCTCTATTCTCAGATCTTTGCACTTGAGCAGGATGGCTTTATCAAAATAGAACTCCCATTTACAGGCGTAACCAAGCCAAAGAAGCAGAAGGTTGTTCTACTCGCTGATGAACTTGCAAATGATACAGCTGCATTCAGCGCTGCACTTATCGAAGTAGAGCGTGCAAAGAAGCAAGTGCAAGTCCTCTTAAAACTTCTTCAGCAAAAACAGCTTCATCCGAATGAGCCACTTCCACAATCACTTCTCGAAAAGCAAGCAGAGGTAACCGGCGCAGTAATAAATAAACTGGCTCAGCGTGGCTTTGTGAAATTTGAGAGTCGCGAAGTTGTGCCAGTTATACATGAACTCCCTCTTTCAGCCGAAGAAGATGACATTAAGAACATCTCTCTAACTGATGAACAGCAGAAAGCGATCACGACGATCTCTGATTCTATCTCCGAGAAACAACCGGCAACATATCTTCTTCACGGAGTAACAGGTTCAGGGAAGACAGAAGTGTATATTGCTCTAGCACGCAAAGTACTTGATGAAGGCGGAAGCGTACTCGTACTTGTCCCTGAAATATCCTTGACACCCCAGCTTATCGAGAGATTCAAGAAGCGACTTAGCTCCGACCGCAACATCCCAGTTGCCGTTCTGCACTCACGGATGTCTCTTGCCGATAGATACCGTTCATGGAAGATGCTTGCATCAGGTGAAGCGCGGATAGCTATCGGCGCACGCAGCGCAATATTTGCTCCACTTAAAGACCTGCGACTTATCGTTGTTGATGAAGAGCATGAAGTAACCTTCAAGCAGTACGATTCGAACCCAAGATATAATGCGCGTGATGGCGCAGTCATGCGCGCTCATTTGCTCGGGGCAACAACAGTGCTCGGCAGCGCAACACCATCGCTTGAGAGTTATTATAACGCAGAGCAAGGGAAATATCACTTGCTCAAGCTTACGAAACGAGCACAGGAAGCACGACTACCGAAAGTTGAGATCGTCGATATGCGGACTGCTCCGCGACGCAAGGAACAGATGGCTGCGATGTCGCATCTCTCCGATAAGCTCATCACAGATATGCAGATGCGCATTGCGAATAAAGAAGGCATTGTGCTCATGCAGAACCGGCGCGGTTTCTCTACTTACATAGGCTGTTCAAGCTGCGGTGAAGTTGTTATGTGTCCAAATTGTTCGGTAACGCTTACCTATCATACGATAGGAAACCGTTTACATTGTCATTACTGCGGATTCCAAAATCATAAACCTAAAGCATGCCCGAAGTGCAACAGCGAAAAACTCTATGAAGCAGGGGTGGGCACACAACGAGTAGAGGACGAACTCTTACAAGAATTACCGGATGCAACCGTCATCCGAATGGATCTTGATACTACAGCCCGCAAAGGCGCATATGAAAAGATACTCGGCGCATTCGGAAACGGTGATGCAGACATTCTGCTTGGCACGCAGATGGTTGCAAAGGGACTTGATTTCCCGCGGGTAACGCTCGTCGGAGTTATAAGTGCAGATACCTCGCTTACACTGCCGGACTTCCGATCTGGTGAACGAACATTTCAGCTTCTTACGCAAGTATCAGGCAGAGCAGGGAGAAAGGATCTTGAAGGTGAAGTTATTGTCCAGACAATGCAGCCTGAACATGAGGCGATACTTCTTGCCAAAGATCATAACTATGAAGGGTTTTATAACTATGAACTGCCTCTGCGCAAAGAACTTCGTTACCCCCCATTCTCGCGGCTAATACTTATTGAGTTCAAAGGCAAATCAGAGCAGTCAGTTCGTGAGCGGGCCTTAGCTTTTGCTACGCTGTTTCCTGCAACTGCAACTTACTATGAACGTCTCGGTCCATCGGAGCCGGTCTTAAAAAAACTTCGCGGTGAGTACCGTTGGCATATACTCATTAAGAACTACCGGGATAAAGATGCATCCGGTGAAAAGATGCGCAGGATGATAGCAGGTGCGTTAGAACAGTATCAAACCAGATTTGCGACGAGCGCGGTAAAGGTAACGGTGGATGTTGATGTGCAAGGCGTGCTATAGAATCTTAAAACCCGCAACGAAGTAGAATATTCCACTCTGTTGCGGGCTTTAAGGAGGCTTCGGTATGAATTATCAATTCAATTCAACAGATAAAACTACGAAATACAAGAAGAAATAGTTTCAATACTGTTATATTAAAAAATCTTTTACGGCTTTATTATAGTCTTCGGGCTGGTCGGCATGGGCTATGTGGCCTGCACCTTCGATACAAACGTGCTTTGAACCGGTAATGCCCGCAGCCAATTCATCCGAAAGTGCAACGGGAGTTATCTTGTCTATCGAGCCGGAGATAACAAGCGTTTCGTTCTTTATGCTACCGAGCAAACTCCTGAAATCCGGACTCCACGTTGCTTGCCAGCTGGCAAGATACGCATCTTTGTCTTTACGAGCCATTGCATATATGGCTTCGCCTAACGTTTCTTTATCAATATCAGGTTTGAATACGAGCGGGATCCTCTCCTTCGCGAATTCCGGAAGTGTCTTTGTCTCGAGTGCTGCCTGTGCACGAGGAAGAATTACATCCTTATCGGTATGATAGGCAAATGTATTGCCAAGGACTATCTTGTCGAGCGTCGTTAGACCAAGTTCGATAGCTTGAAGGATTATCACACCTCCTTTGGAGTTACCGACCCAATGCGCTTTCTGGTAGCCAAGTTCTTTGATAACGGCATCAACATCAAGCGCAAACTCTTTGAGCGAAATGGGGAGGACGTTACCGTCTTTATCTCTTGCATCGGAGTCACCCGAGCCGCGCATATCGATCGCAGCAACCGAATACCCAAGTGAGTTAAAATACTTTAGTTGATACTTCCAACTTGTCCTATCGGCACCTACACCATGCAAAAAGACAATAAGCTCTTTCTCACCCTTGAGGAAGTCAAGTGCGATACTGATGTTTCTAACCTTACTGAACATTACCCGTTATCATCATCTCAACGCGGCGGTTCTTTGCCCTGGAGGCATCGTCGTTGCCGTTAGCTAACGGATTCGATTTGCCGTATCCCTTTGCAGTCATACGACGAGCAGGGATCCCCTTGCTTGTAATATAATGCATCACACTCTTTGCCCTGTCTTCGGAAAGTTTATTGTTGTATTCATCATTACCGACATCATCAGTGTGTCCGCCGATCTCAATGGTCGCATTCTTATTCTTCTGCAAAAATCCGACAACACGGTCAAGTTCAAGCATACTCTCGGAGAGTAGCTCGCTCTTATTAAAATCGAAATACACATTTTTGAACTCTGCTATCGAGCCAACTTCGATAGGCGTAAGTTCAATATCAAGCTGCTTTCTATCAAATGAACCTGTGACGGGAGTATTGTAGCGCTCGGAGCGAGGCATATACCCACCGGCTACAGCCTGAAGACCAAAGCGATGACCGCGCTGCATCGGGAGAATATATGTCCCCGTGACCTCGTCACTGAAGACGCTAAAGGAGTTCTTCCCTTCAGTGAGCTCATCAACGAATATCTCTGCTTTGACGGGTTTACCGGTAACTTTATCCGTTACTTTTCCGGCTAATATGATAATTGGCTTCGGTGCAATAGCGGTATCCTGCGGGCGAAGCTTCACCTGATAGAACTTAGATTTGCCGTTTCGATTGCTTACAAAGTACGCTGTCTCGCCATCAGGAGAAATTGAAAAACCATAATCGCCGTAGGGTGAATTGAACGGCGGCGGGAGTATCACAGGATCAGAAAAACCTTTGTCTGTCAAGCGTGACATATAGATATCATCACCGCCGGAAGCACCGGGGGGACAGTCTTTACATATTTTATCAGATGAAAAATACAGCGTCGCGCCGTCGGCAGCCATGAATGGGTATGTTTCTGCGCCGCCGGAATTCACCTGTCCGTTCGGAGCGCGGACCGAGTCCCATCCGCCTTTTTCATTTATCTGTGCGATCCAAAGATCGTCGTCGCCTTCGCCGGACATTCCATAATCGCCAGTCTTACCAAAGTTGTCGCTAAAGATAACATACCGCCCGTCGGGGGTTACGGTGTTCTCACAGCGGGTAAAACCACGATAGAATTTTGCGGCTCCGTTGGTATTGACGAGTTTATACAACTTCTCTTTTTGATAGACAGTACGTGCATCAGGTGCGCGTTGAAATAGCTCACGTTCTTCGGGGGTTTCCTGCTGTATCTTCTGTTGTATCTGCATCTGATACTGAAAGGTCGCATTGCCCTTGGCAACATAGACACTATTTATCTCACCGGGTACAGGAATTGGCTTCGCAAAAGTTTTTGTATATGTCTTCTTCGTATTTATCTTCTTGACCTTCCCCTTCTTATCGAAGATAGTATCTTGGGTAACACGCTCCTCTTCAACGATCTTCGTCTGTGCAACGGTCACACCTGCACCACCGACAAAATATATGATATCACCGCGCGGGTGGACGGTCGGGTTATTTTGAGATGCACTATTATTGAGTGGTAATCCCGGATTGATCGGTATGGTCCAACCGGTATCTGTCAGAAGTCTGTAATATATCTCGCCATCCCATGGCTGCATCGGATCGGGAGATGAGACTCTCCAGGTCTCGCCTGCCATCGGAGGGCGGCGCGAGCCAAAGACCATCATCTTCCCGTCAAGCGAGAAAGTCGGGCGGTCATCAGCAGAATCAAGCAGCGGAAGATTCCATTCTACCGCAACGAGCGAATCGTTACGGGCAATAGCGGAATTTACAAGCTTGGATGGATCCTGCTTGGGAGTCTTTTTGCGCTGGGCATGAGCGCCGCCGGCAAAAAGCACAAGAGAAAACAGTATGATAAGGATACTTTTTAGCTTCACGTGGTTACTATACTGTATTTTCACCCATTTGTAACGCGTTTTGGGGCTGGTATGTCCCATTTTATGACATACGAAGAATTCCATAGCACACCCTTCGCCCTCGAATCCGAGCGGCTTCTCATCCGTCGGCTAACAATGGCTGACGACGAGGCGATTCATAGTTACGGCAAAGACGAGCGTGTAGCACACGGTGCATCATTCCCGCAACACAAAGATATTGAAGACGCTCGGACATTTATACGAACCGTTATTGAGCACTACGAGAAAAGCGAGCCGTCTTCGTACGGGGTTATCTTGCGAAAAGAGAATTCCCTCATCGGAGGTATCGGTCTCCCGATGCACGACAAGGCAAACAACAAAGCAGAAATAGGATATGCCTTTGCGCCATGGCAGTGGAGTAACGGCTATGCTACCGAAGCGGCACAGATGCTTATCGACCACCTATTTACAGATACAGATGTAGAACGCGTTGAAGCAAGATGTAAAACACTTAACACTGCAAGTGCTCGCGTTATGGAGAAG
>DATDEW010000403.1:0-3059 GCA_036522935.1 Kapaibacterium sp. (SeqCode) | reverse complement strand
ATCTCATTGTCCTTCTCATTCGTCTCAGTGAATTTATCATCGTAGTCTATCTTGATACGCAATGTATTTGAGCCAACACCAAACGTATCTATCGGGAATGTTGCAGAGATAGTAGCACTTGAATCAAGACGAAGTAACGTGTCAATAATAATAAGCTGCCTTGCATTTGGCTGTTCATCAATAATGATAATATGGACCGGAGTCTCGGAACTGTATCCGAAGTTAGACACCTTCGCTGTTACGGTAAAGAAGGAATCAAGAATAGAGAACGATGTCTTTTCAATACCTTTCGTATCAGTAAGAGTAACGTCCTTGTTCTGTATATTGAACTCCGGCTGCGGACGAAATGCAAACCCCATCGCTGCATCACCCAATACACTATGCTGCTGTAAAGAATTGTACCACCCCATTGATAGCCCACCGCCAACTTGGTCAAACAACGATGCTTTTATCTTTGCCATAGTCATTGCCATTGGCATATTTATCTTATGCGCACCAGAATTTGGAATGCGATTGATCACCGAATCACCTCGCAATATATTAAATAGATGCGATGACAATCTAAAAACATAATCACGTTCATCAAATCCCGTCGAACCATTAGCAAGTATCACACCTCCATTAACCGTACGAAGAAATGCCTCGTTGAGAGTAAGCTGGTTCGGCTCACTGAAAGCACCAGTACGACAGCTTAGCGTTATAAAAACGGGATATAGTCCTGCATTGCGGTAGGTACCGGGATCGCCAAAATACACATCCGTAATGAATGTTGCACCATGTCCGAAGAAGTATGCTAATGACTGCCCTTTTCTGAATGCAGCCTGCAAGTCAGGAACATGGGTAATATCTGTACCGGATGAAAAATCCGTTCTCTCGACAAGAGTATTCTTTATAGTCATCGGAGGGTTGAGCAGCCCACCATATTCATTCATATTCAAATATGCATCATGATAGCTCATAAGCACCGAATGTTCGATACCTTCATCACCGCCCATTGCAAAAAGGAAGTTCTTATTCCATTCTGCAGGTGGCTGCGATTCATACTCGATAAGTTTTGCAAGATACGACTCTGCTTCCTCAGCCCCCTCAACAGGGATACGGCTGATTATCATATCAGGCAGCAATGTATCTACACCCTTCGGAAGAGTTACATCAACCGTCGGTTCAAGCGTCGTATAGAGATAGTCACTTGACGGATTACCATATGTCGGAACAAAGTCCCTATTCTTGCTTCTGTTATCCTGTGATTGATACGAGTTGTTTAGATTGAACTTCGGATCCCATGAAGCATCACCAAGAAGAGTAACGAGAGATGGAGGAGTACCAGCATAGAAGTCAAACGCATACTGTAAGAAGCGACGAATAGCCCATGGCTCATTCGAGCCAAAGTTAAATGCATTGAACACTTCATCGGTCGTAACGACCTTTGTTTTCAGTCCTGCCTGTTTACGACGTAACTCCAGCTTCTTAGCAGTTGCAAAGAACTCCGGATGGGTTATGATGATATAGTCGACCTGCTGTGACGAATCAAGAATAGTAAAATTATTCCATGACGAAATACGAGCCGGCTTTAAGAAACTGATAGCAGAAGATGCTGCGTACCGAACATCTTCGCTGGCATCATCATAGATATTAGTGACCGTCTGTGACGGTTTATCAGAGGAAAGCAGTCTGTGGCCGGTTGAGAGATTATATAAGGAGAGTACATCTCCTGTTTGCATCGCAAGTTTGTATCCATTACCATTACCTGTCGCAGTAAAATCCCATTGACCTTGAGCAATAGCTGTATCGGAGTTAGAATAAATCTCTAATGGTAGTTTTAATCGATAAAAGTCAACATACCACTGGTCTTGCTCTGCAGTAGTAGTTAAGAAGTTAATTTTAACAGTATTAACTCCGCTATTAAATGCTGACAAAGGAATAGTAACTTGGTGCAATACACTATCATAGTCTGGGAATTCGAACTGCGTCACCTTATTTCCATTAATAAGCACTTCTCCCTGGTGATTAATGCCATCGGTTCTCGATATACCTTTAATAAACATTTCAAACTTGACGCTTCGGCTCGCGGCATCGACAGGAAGAGTTGGCAAAATAACTTCATCTACTAATTTATTGCTATTAGTATCCTTATTCAAAATACGCCAGACGAACCGCTCATTTGGTACCCAATCTGTTCGGTGTATTGTCATAGATTCATCACTACCGCCATCACTTGGATAGTAGAAATAATCCCGCTCATGATGTAAAGTTACCGTAGCATCGGAGATAGTGTTTGCAGGTATCGGACTGATCGTCTTTCCGATGAATCGTAATGGCGGCTCAGAATACCTTGTGGAGTTCGTCAGCCAGTATGCGTTAGTATCAGTACTCCAGTTATAGTATTCTCTTGTGAAACCAGGCAATCGGTCGCCATAAAACTCTATTGCCGAGATTCGTCCGTCAGTTGTTGTGTCGATCCAAACTCGAGTTTGCTTACCTTTATTGAAGAGACGAACATCACTTGCCCTCCAGGATGATACATCCTGGTCAGGAGTGGAGAGTTCGTCGGCTGTGAGGCGATAGAGCCCTGACCGTGTTACCGACAGCTTAATATAGTTAGCGCTTGGATCTATCCAGTTCGTAACTGTGGTGTCGAATGTTTTGGGACCATCAAATCCCTGTGGTGATTGGCGCGACGGATTTGTTCTATACGAATGAAATGGTACCTTAAATTTATCTATGTGATCGGTATTGACAACCATCGCACCATACATCGGCAAAAGGACTTTATCATTTGTCTTTGACGAGGTTACAATGCCATTCTGTGATCTCGTAAAACTTATGCCTGTACTAAACTTCTTCTTCGCCAGCATCTTTCCGCTTGAAGCATCAAACTCGACCAAAGGAATACGAAGAACAACGAAGCGCAATGTCCGGAATGTCATCGCAGATGAAAGCTCAATACCTTTATCCCTAAAGCTTCCGTATACCGCCTTGTTAAACGCTAATGAATACGTTGTGTCATTAATGCGCTTCTCGCGAGGTAGAAGATAGGTATTAGCGATCGTCTTCTTATT
>DATDEW010000402.1:0-2179 GCA_036522935.1 Kapaibacterium sp. (SeqCode) | reverse complement strand
TATTGAGTCCACTTGGACTAACCCCGAGTAATCCACTTTCAATAGGTGACGTAAACCCATAGATCGCAGAAGGGAAATCCACAATATAGATATGCCACATTGAATCCGAAAAAGTATATGCTGGTTTCGGATAGTTTAGCTCAACAACCTCTAATTGATATGCTTCGTCAGCTAACGCTGCCACTGCATTTACATATTCATTTGATGCGCTGCTATCCCCTACCACATTAAAATGAATTCTAAATCTGCCCGATGGAGATACAATAGAATCCGAGAGTTTTGGAGGTAATGGATAAAGTTGAGGTGTCTGCTTTTTTTCCTTCCGAGAAAGGAATTCTTTGATCTGCCTTGGCGTCCCGCATTTCACATCCTGCGCCTTAGCCTGTGCCCCAAAAATATGAAGAATACCAATAGCAACAAATAGGAGGTAACACCGTAGGATAAAGGAAGATAGGATATGGTCTCTATAGCGTTGCAACCGAAATGGATACCTGTTCTGTTAAATTAGCTGTTGTCGTGACAGATGAATAGAAACTCACGATGGTTCATGTAACACAAAGGGTTTCTTTTTCGTCTTAGTAAATAGAAGCATTCACAAAGATTTGACCCAAAATGGCACAAGAAGGAAATTTTTCAAACCGGGTACAAGATGTCATTCGTCTCTCGAGAGAAGAAGCGATTCGTCTCGGTCATGATTATATCGGCACTGAGCACCTCCTGCTTGGTATCATCCGTGAAGGTGAAGGTATTGCCGTCAAGATCCTACGTAATCTCGGCGTTGACCTTTACAAGATAAAGAAAGCCGTTGAAGACACGGTACGCTCCGGCGGTGCAACCCTTACTATCGGTAACATCCCGCTTACGAAGCAGGCAGAGAAGGTACTCAAAATTACGTATCTCGAGGCGAAGCTCTATAAGAGCGAAGTCATCGGGACAGAGCATCTTTTACTCTCACTCTTACGTGATGAGGACAATATTGCTGCACAGATCTTAAACCAGTTCAACTGTACTTACGACGGTGTCCGTGCCGAGCTTGATAATATCATTTCCGGCAGAGCGAGCACACCTCCGAAGCAGCAATCTACGACAGACAAGAAGCCGGAGCGCACGAAGACTCCGGTGCTTGATAATTTTGGTCGCGACCTCACGAAGCTTGCGGCTGAAGATAAGCTCGACCCGATCGTCGGAAGAGAAAAAGAGATAGAGCGTGTTACCCAAATACTTTCCCGCCGCAAGAAGAACAACCCTGTTCTTATCGGCGAGCCGGGAGTTGGTAAGACTGCGATCGCTGAAGGACTTGCTCTTCGCATTATGCAGAAGAAAGTACCTCGCATCCTTTTTGACAAGAGAGTTATCACACTCGACCTTGCAGGACTTGTCGCAGGTACAAAGTATCGTGGTCAGTTCGAGGAACGCATGAAAGCTGTGATGAACGAACTTGAAAAAGCGAAAGATGTTATCCTCTTTATTGATGAGCTTCATACTATAGTTGGAGCAGGCGGTGCATCTGGGTCGCTTGATGCATCGAATATGTTCAAGCCGGCTCTTGCACGAGGTGATATCCAGTGCATCGGCGCAACGACGCTTGATGAGTACCGTCAGTTCATCGAGAAAGATGGCGCACTTGACAGACGTTTCCAGAAAATCATCGTTGACCCGCCGTCAGTAGACGAGACGATACAGATCCTGACGAACATCGCTTCAAAATACGAAGCACATCATAATGTTCGCTACTCTGCAAAAGCAATTGAGACGGCTGTAAAACTTTCAGATAGATATATCACAGATCGTTTCTTGCCTGACAAAGCAATTGACGTGATGGACGAAGCAGGTTCAAGAGTTCACCTTGCAAATGTTCATGCTCCGAAGAATATCGAGGAGATCGAAGGTAAGATAGAAGATATTAAAGGACAAAAGAACCTCGTCGTCAAGACGCAAAACTTTGAGGAAGCTGCAAAGCTCCGCGACCTTGAAAAGAAATATCAGCAAGAACTAGAATCTGCGATCATGCAATGGGAGCAGGAAGTTGGAGCACAGATATTTGATGTCTCTGAAGAAGACATGGCAGATGTTGTCGCTATGATGACAGGCATCCCTGTAAATAAAGTAGCTGAAAGCGAAAGTGCAAAGCTCTTGAAAATGGGCGAAGCATTACGCGGTGTTATTATTGGTCAGGACG
>DATDEW010000401.1:0-2157 GCA_036522935.1 Kapaibacterium sp. (SeqCode) | reverse complement strand
GGTGCGCTAAATGTTTTACCGCCATCGGTTGAGTGAGCTATGAAAATAACACCACCAGTTATATCCGGGCGTATCCATGTGATGAATATCGTACCATCATTGCCTACATGCATGATTGGTGGTCGCTCGGTACCTGTCTGATTCGAGATGTTTATGGGTATCGAAAGTTCTTGTGCATCTACTGTGAATGAGATGAACACAAAGAAAGCAAAAAGTAAATACTTCATATCAGTGTGGGTAATTAAGAACGACCACAAAGATACGGCTATTTCACAAGGATCATTTGGAAACTTGTAGGGTCAATAATAACGGCTTGGTAGGTTCTTAAGACATCCATCGCGAGTGTCCCTACAACTTCGATGTTCAAGTCTTTGAACTTAGACGGGCGTTTGACGACTGCTCGTCTGGGATTACGTCCAGCGATGTTCTTCTCACCTACATAAAACTGTCCAACACTAATACCGGCAAAGTTTTGCTTCCCGGCAATGGAATCGGCACGTTCTTCCTTTTCAATGATAGAAAGAGTTGCTTTGTCGAGCGCATCACGAAAGATCGTTGATTGATTATCTGCAAGTGATAGATGTACCCTTCCTTCTTTGATGGGCGGTGCTTTTACCTCAACCCACATCGAAGGGAATTGGCAGCTACAATAAGTAATGATAGCATCATCGAAATAGTACGTTCGTGTTGAGGAAGTGTCTACCGTTTTAGAATAGATTATCTCTGAAGCAAGAGAATAGAGCCTCATCTGTTTACCAACGACATCAATGACAGTTCTATACCGTTTGATGAATCCATATCCGAGGACACCCATAAAACTCTTTTCCATATTTCTGAATGCTTCGCGTGCTTCTGTCTGCACAAGTTCAAGCTTTAATGTGCGACCTTCAGAAACCGGGACTCGAAACTCAATTGCTCGTGTGATAATAAGTCCGTTTGAGTCCAGCGGCACAAAGTTGCCATCATTTGAGATCGCAGGGTCAAGCAGAAAGCTTCTTGGTACAGTTATCTTTTCACCGTTCCGGTTGGTGTCTTGAATAGGGAGTGTGACTAGGAGAAAACCATTTTTTATTTGGATAGGGAACGTAGCAACCAGCTCTCCTTTTTCCACAAATCTATCTTGTCCGTAAGCATTAAGTCCCGCAAATAAAGTTAAAAATGATATGAGGAGGTATTTAATCATTGTTTTCGATATAAAGCAAGTGCGATTGGATGTAGTTGCGTTCGTTTGGTGCAGCGCGCAGCGTAATGAAATAGAGCCCGGCTCGTAACGGAGTTCTCTTAAGAGAAAGGGGCTCCCACTCGGCAGAATACGAACCTGATTTGAGTGAAGTATCTTGAAAGACAACGACAGAATCCCCGATAGCATTCTGAATAATGAGCTTTACATTCCCGGTATCAGCGAGTGTGAATCCAATGTGAATCCTATTATCACCGTTGCTATGGTTATACGGATTTGGGAAAGGGTTGGCAAGTGAATCGGGAAAGTTCGAACCTGCCTCTATTTGAAAATGATCTCTTATAATTTTATAGTCGGTTTGTATGATCGGCAAAGAATCATCAGGCAATGTACTACTCGTGCATCCACATATGGTGCAGAGGCAAAGAAGTTTGAGTATCAATCCTATTCTCATAATTCTAAAATCCAAGTGCATAACCAATACCGATACACACCCCGCCGATATTGCCAAGTCCGCCTGAAGAGGTGGGGTCAGCAAAATATGTGCGGACATCAAGCCCTGCCGTAATACCGGAGAGAGTCCCGATGGGGTAGATAATACCTAAACCGAGTGCAATTCCAATATTATAATACGGACGCGAAACTTTCATACTTGAAGGGGTACCTCCATCAGGCGTAGCTTGAATGACTCCTTCTGCAGTTGATCTGATAAATCCGACACCCGCTCTTCCATATAAGTGTAGTTCTTTTGGAACAGGCTCATCTAAGTAGTACTGTACTGTAGGAACAACCTCAAGGGATGAAATTGACATCTCATTGACAAAAATGGCATCCCGTGATTTATAGTGTAAAAGCACGCCCGCTGAAAGTCGGGTTGATGCAGGGAAGAGTAAGCCAATGCCATATTCGACAGGCAGCCCGAATGTGTTTGTCTCGTAGTTTATTTTGTAGCTATCTTTGAATGAGACATAGCCATT
>DATDEW010000400.1:0-5983 GCA_036522935.1 Kapaibacterium sp. (SeqCode) | reverse complement strand
AAACATCAGCAGGAGGTATCATCTCGACAACGTGATCACAATATGGATCTGCAGGAATAAACGGACATGCAGATGCACCTACAACAGCGATCGGCTCATTCGAAGATATTTTTGTACCGGATAGATCCCAGGGAATGTCTTGAGATTGAGTTGTTTGATATTGAATACATTCGCCCTTCTTGAGAAATTCAGTAAATGGGACACCTTTGGCGTGAAGCACTACTGTCGGCGCCCCTTCTTGACGAATATCCTGTGAAGGAATGATCGTAAGAGCTGTATTATCTTTCGTGGCAATAACTATGAACTCTGAAGGGAGATCAACTGAAGCACCCACATAGAGAGCTGTAGCCGCTGCAACTACATATTCTTTACCATACGAATAACTCGGGAGAACAACTGTACCATCAGAAGTAAAATCATTTCGTGACATGAAATAGACATTCAAGTCTGCATCATCCGACCAAATATGGATCGCTTTGTCTGTTTCTATTACAGACGAGCGGTTGATCTCGAGATTCCTTGGGACAATATGCGTCAAGACCTGGTTCGCTGTGACCGGCTTCTTGACAACGGCCTGACCTTGTATTTGTATACTTATGGTAGTATTAACAGGGCTAGTGATATAAAAGCTAAAGATCTCACCATTGACATCCTTGGGGTCGTAGTTCTGTGGAATAGCGAACCAAAAATCCCTTGTTGGCGGAGCACCGGCTGTGCTTGCCTTCTGTGATGTCTTTGACACCGAAATATATCCTTGAGCTGATGCAGAAGAAGCAAGGATAACAAAAGTAAGGATAACGGCGATATATCTCATATTAACAAAGAGTTTGGTAAGAACAAAATACTATACTATAGACACACCAAAACCTAGAACGTTACATCTATAAACGAGAAAAGCCGCACAAATTGTGCGGCTTTTCTTTGGAGTGAAGATTCTTACTCTACGATCGGTGTCTCTACAACGACCTGCACGGTACGGTTGTAGTAACGACCTTCAGGCACTTCGTTCGGGTAGAGCGGCTGTGTTTTGCCGTAACCGATCGACTGCAATGTCTGGTACTTGCTTGTTTTTTGCTGGATAACTCGCTTTGTAGCATCAGCACGGTTCTGCGAGAGTTTCTTATTATAATCATCGGTACCAAGAATATCCGTATAACCATTGACCGTTATATCAGAAGATGGCTTGATGCGATCATACACATACTCTTCGAGGATCTTACTATTCCACTTACCCATTTCAGAGCTGTTGTACTTGAAGAGGATAAGGTTATAGTTCTCACGAGTCTTATCGGAGAGACGCTCTGCAACCACGTCAGCGATAGAGAACTGACGGACGCCGGTATTAGCGATGTTCGAAGGTACGACACGACCTGATTTGTCGGTAACGAATAACTGTACCTGCATATCGGTTTCGTCCTTAGGAAGTTTGTTCGCGATCGAACGCCAGTTCCATTCTGCTGAAACAGTATCCGTCAAAGAGCCCGGGTCTTTAATACGCGCCCATTCCTGACCGTTATGCGAGATGACAAGCTCACGACTTGCTACATTCTCAATACGAAGACCATTCTTCATAGCAAATTTTACATTTGGCTGATCAGGTCTCAAGATGGTTTCTTCACGCTTGATCGGTTTAATAATTTCCCAATCATCGCTCTTACACTCAACGCGGCGGTTTTCTTCAATACCTTCTACCGTTGTAGCAAGCGTTGAATTTTCCGGCAAGTTGCGTGCCTCGACAGGTAAACGAGCGGCATCTATACCCCAAATATCTACAAGATATTTTTTGATAAGTTCTGCGCGATTACGTGAAAGATCGGTTGACTTCTCAGCCGGCACGTTCATGGCATTACATCCTACAAGAGTTACCTTCACAGTGCCGTTCTTACGCATGCGAAGTCCTAGGCAATTCAAATAATTGTAATAGCCGTTAAGCGTTGAGGTAATAGTGTCTTCAGAGAAGCCGTTAGTTTGTGACGGATTATCGAAAAGCACATAACGACTTGAGAAGCTTGCGCTGCCTTCATCGAAGAATACCATCGGAAGAAGTGCGAAAAGCTCGACCGTCTTTTTCTCACGGATAACGACGCCTTTGAAGTTCTGGAATTTCGTAGGAAGGACTTTCAGGTCTTTAAACAACTGCGGGTCAGAGTTTATCCACTGAACAACAGGCGGCTCCTCGTTATTCATCGGGATGTCATGGGTAATGATACGCGAAGTATCATTACGAACAGGAATAACAACACGTGTCTGCGGATATGGGAAGTGACCTGCTTCTGTTGCACTTACGAGGTATGAACCGCCGCATTCGCCTTTTGCATTGGCAGGGATAACACAGAGGTATTCTCCGGTCTCGCTATTTGACTGCTTGTTATAAAGCGTGTCACGCGTTTGTTCGTCGATGATCACAACGTTCGCGGCAAGCTTCGCATTTGTGTTGATGTCAAATGCAATACCACGCAAGACAAGTGTTGCCTTTGGTGGTGGTGGGTTGAAGGCAACCCAGATGTCAAGAGTACCGGAGCCACCTGGTCTATCGGAAGTAAAATACATTACATTACCCGAAGCAGGAACGGTCAAGAAGAAATCGTTTGCACTTGAGTTGATAGGCTCAGGTAAACGTCTTGGCTCTGTCCAATCTTGTGCTGTTGGACCGACATATTCGGTCATATAGATATCAAGATCTTTTTTTCCATCGCGTCCGTAAGAACAGAAGTACATTGTTGTACCATCGGCAGAAATGAAAGGGGATGCATCATAATCAGACACGTTGATCTTCGGTCCGAGATTCTCAGGCTCTGACCATCGGCCGTCAGCGAACTGAGTAGATACGAAAATATCTACGTTCTTATCATTATCATCGCCGATCTTACCTTTTCTATTTGACGCAAAGAATAGCTTCTTTCCATCAGGACTGATAGATGGCTGTGACTCCCACTTCGTTGTGTTGATCGGGGGACCAACTTCGCGGACGTTTTTCCACGTGCTTCCTTCAAGAACTGCAACCCAAAGGTTTACATCGCCACGCTCTGTCGTATTGCGCTGTGATGCCATATAAATGGTCTGTCCGTCAGCAGCGATAGAAGCAGCACCGTCATTTGACTCAGAGTTGATAAGCGATTCATTAATGATGTGCTGCCAAGTGGTATCATCATTCTCCGGACTTGTAGATTTCCAGAAATCCTCTACACCTTTGAGGCTTCCATCTCGCTTAGAAACGAAGAACATCGTACGTCCATCAGCGGTAACAGTAGGCGCAAAATCATATTCTGACGTATTAAAGTTTGGTCCAAGATTCTTTACGATAAGCTTCTTGAATCCATCAGTGCTGCTATCGGGCACAGGTGGAGGCGGAATGGGCGGTGTCAGTGGGATCAGTTCTGTATGAACTTCTGCAACGGCCTTCTTGGCTTCTTTTTCAATCGTTTCCTGGGTTAGCTTTGCCTTTGCAACTTCACTTCTTGTTGCAACGCTTGGCGATGCGATGAAGAGCAGCATTAATGAAGCAAAGAAATAGACTGAGGTCAGTCGCATAAAACGTAAGGGGGCGTGAACTTTCATAATGTTCTTGTTTCGTTTTCTATAAACACAACAACAGCAAGTAAGAAGAATCGTAACGTAACATACTCTTAGCAGATTTTTCACCACTGGTGAGAGCGTAGATCCTGACTAAGGTATCTATACCATTAAAACGATTACGCTTATCTCAAGTTACAACAGTGAAAAACAACAACAGCAAAGAGAGAACGTTCAGAAGAAAACCAACGGTAATCCTCTAAAACGGACTACAAATATAGGTATTTCTTTCGCGGTTGGCACAAAAAATCAAGTAATTATCCACCCTGTTTCTGCTGCTCGGGCAAAACTCCATCCGGTTGAGGCGTTTTTTGCTCGGGTAGCTTAGGGTCAACAGGCGGTATAGTAAGCGGTGTCGCTCCGGAATCAGATGCTGTTGAGTCACTAGTAGGGACGATATTTCCGCTATAATCTGTATTAAAATAAGCAAGTTTCGGCTTTACCGCTTGATATGCATATTTCATAAAACGCCCCCAGATCGGTGCTGCTGCCCTACCGCCCTGACCATTCGCACTGGTAAAGGTGATCCGCTTATCATCAAAGCCCACCCAAACTCCAGCAGCATATTGTGGAGTATACCCAACGAACCATGCGTCTGCATAACTTTGTGTTGTACCGGTCTTCCCTGCAGCAGGATAGCTAAACCACTGCCTGACACTCGATGCTGTTCCTCCATCAACAACTGCCTTTAAGCATGTCGTCATCATCTGAGCTATCTTCGGATCAAAGATATACTCAAATTCCGGCTTGGCTCGGTAGATGACTTTTCCATTCCTATCTTCAACTCGTAAGATAGAGTATGGTGCAGCTCGAATGCCGTCATTGGCAAAAACACTGAAGGCAGATGTTATCTCAAGTGGCGTAACGTCAGATGTTCCAAGTGCCATAGATGGTGTCGCCATAAGATTAGATTTTATTCCCATCTTTTTAGCAAGAGCCACTACGTCACGAGGCGTCGTCAGGTCCATCAAAGCATGAATGGCGCAAAGATTTACCGACCATTGCAATGCAGATCTTATCGTCATTGATCCGCCGACATTACCGCTAGAGTTTCTCGGTCGCCAGATCTTATCTCCGTCCTGCATTTCTATCGGTTCATTCGAAACAGGTGATTCAGGAGTATAGCCTTTTTCAAAGCAGCTGGCATAGACAAATGGTTTGAAGGCAGAGCCCGGTTGACGGACAGACTGAGTTACTCTATTAAGTCCGTAGCGAACTTCCCGATAGTTCGAGCTGCCGACCATCGCTAACATTGCCCCGGTCTTTGGATCGAGACAGATAAATCCTGCTTGCAGACGAAGTCCGGCTTTCTTGATACTATCAATATACTTCGGATCGCTGCGAAGTCGTTTGAAAATTTTCAATTTATCTTCGTCTGACTCAGCTGTTCTATATTCAACTTGTTTTCGAATTGATTGTGCAACGATAGAGTCAAGGAGGTCTTTTCGCGTTGCCCAATTCCAAGATTTATCAACATAGTTTGCCTGTGCAAACGAAATATGCTCATCGACGGCTTTGTTCGCGGCACGTTGAAGATCGGCATTCAATGTCGTGTAGACGACAAGTCCGTCGCGGTACAGATCATATCCAACAAGCTCCGGCTTCTTGGCTAATTCCTGACGTACCATCTCCGTGAAATGCGGTGCAATACCTTGGTATCCCTTTTGGGGCTGGACCTTGATCGGCTCCTGCTTCATCTTCAATGATTTCGATTCTTCAAGAAAGCCGGCATCTACCATGCTTTCGATAACTGTGTTGCGGCGAGCTATTGCTTTATCGTAGTTATCTTCCGGGTCATAATTCTCAGGCCCTTTTAATATTCCTACGAGATAAGCACATTGTGCCGGCGACAGCTTCGAGACATCCTTGCCAAAATACACCTGACTTGCAACTGATACACCATATGCGCCTCGCCCCATGTAACAGACATTTAGATACATCTCAAGTATCTCGTTCTTGGTATGGGAGCGTTCTATCTGCACTGCACTGATGGCTTCTCTGATCTTGCGAAGCGGTGTCTTCTCTTGCGATAGATACAAATTTCTGGCAAGCTGCTGTGTTAGTGTGCTGGCTCCTTGTTTTGGCGAAAGGGTGATAACATCGATCCATGCTGCCTTCATTGTTCGCCATACATCGAATCCCCAGTGGTCAAAAAAATTTCTGTCTTCGGTGGCGATTAGTCCGTCAAGTAAGGCTTTTGGTACTTCGCGGAGTTTGACGGTCGTTCTGTTCTTAATATAGAACTGGTCTATTGGTTCGCCGTCGGCGCTGATGATACGTGTTGCGACTTCGGGTCTCGGGTTCTCGAGCTGGTCGAGTGTCGGAAGTCCTTTGTTGACCTCATAAAAGAACCATCCGCCGCCTATAACAAGTACACCGAGCACAATGATACGGACCCGATGCTTCGCCC
>DATDEW010000399.1:0-5245 GCA_036522935.1 Kapaibacterium sp. (SeqCode) | reverse complement strand
ACTAATACTGTCAATTTGTAATTGAAACAGAAGGGATTCTTCGTCACCTCGAAGAGTCCCTTTTTCGTAGAGAACATGAGCGATATACAAGACACATCACTATCATCCCCGAAGCCAACATTAAAGATCATGTGGCTTGCTGCCGCCATTGTGGTTCTTGACCAAGTAACAAAGCTGCTAATAAAAGGTGTACCGTTCCTTGGTATCGAAGGATTTCCGTACGGACACTCTACTCCATTTATTGGAGATATATTTCGTCTTACATACATTGAGAACCCCGGCATAGCATTTGGAATTCATATACCTGCCATGAAGGTGTTCTTCTCCCTCTTTTCTATCATTGCTTCAATAGGCATATTCATCTATCTCAAACGTAAAATAGCTATTCTCTCAAAGTGGGAGACACTTGGCTTAGTGCTTATCTTAGGTGGAGCAATTGGCAACTTGATCGATAGATGTTTTTACGGAGTACTCTATGGCGAAGAGGCCCTCTTTTACGGAAGAGTAGTGGATTTCATAGATTTTGGTTACAAAGAAAATTGGTGGCCTATCTTTAATGTAGCAGATAGCGCTGTTAGTGTTGGTGTAACCATCCTCGCAATCACACTTCTGACAAAGAAGCAGCCTGCAGTTAGCGAAAGCAGTACAACGGCGACAAAAGTAGCTGAATAATAGTTAGTTAACTATTCAATTCACCTACAATTGACCAACGAAGAACTCGACATAGACCCCGAACTCGAAGATCTTGACGATGAGGAGGCAGAGGATGCACCTCATCGCATTGTTAACCTGACAGTCCCAAAGGGTGAGACCCCCGAACGTATTGACCAGTACCTTTCCCGAGTCATCGCTAACACTTCGCGTACCAAGGTTCAACATGGTATAGAAGCAGGACTTATCACTATCAACGGTTCTGTCCTGGAGCGTCCATCATACAAGATAAAGGGTAATGATGAGATAGTCGTTCGCATCCCTCATGCCCCCAGAATGAAAGCTCTAGCTGAGGATATTCCTCTCGACATTGTCTTTGAGGATGAGGATATTCTTATCATTAATAAACCCGCAGGAATGCTCGTCCATCCTACACTCGGGACGAACAAAGGGACGCTCGTCAATGCTCTGCTCCATCATATTGATAATATAAGTGACCTAACCGGAGAAGAAGACCGACCGGGCATCGTACATCGTCTTGATAAAGATACATCAGGGCTGCTTGTGGTAGCAAAGAATGCTCAAGCACATCGCGTTCTTGCGAAGCAATTCTTTACACATTCCGCTCACCGGATCTATAATGCAATTTGCTGGGGAAACCCGAAAGAGCGATTCGGTAAAATAGAGAACTTCATCGGCAGGCATTCGAAGGACAGGAAAAAGTTTACTGTCGTCAGCGAAAGTGGCAAACATGCTATCACCGAGTATATTGTCGTCGAAGAGTTTGCAGGGTTCTCACTCGTTGAGTTAAAACTGAAAACCGGTAGGACTCATCAGATCAGAGTACATATGCAGCATATTGGGCATCCCGTCTTCGGAGACGGGACATACGGTGGTAGAGCAATAGCTATCAATAGACAAGACATACCAAAATTCAAACAAAGGGCGGATAACCTCCTCGTTGAGATGCCACGACAAGCACTTCACGCCAAAACATTACGGCTTCATCACCCCCGTTCGGGCGAGCTAATGGAGTGGACAACAGAATTGCCGCGTGACATGATGGAGGTAATGGCAGATATGAGGAGAATGGGATGAAGCCAAACTCCCCTTACGAACTCCTTCGCATAAAAGACTACAGAAATTTCTTATCGTCGCGATTTCTTATCTTTGTTGGTTTGGAAATGCAGTTCATCGTCATAGGTTGGCTGCTCTATGACATGACAAAAGACCCGCTGACACTCGGCATTGTGGGACTCTGCGAGGCACTCCCTGCCCTGCTTATTACTCCTTTCGGTGGACATTTTGCAGATAGACATGATAGACGAACAATTATCAAATGGGCATTCTCTGCGCTCTTTATCTCTACTGTTGTTCTTGTAATAACTGCTTTCAATATGTCAACGATTGGACAAAGCGTTGCAATAACTATCATCTATGGCGTTGTCATTATTCAAGGATGCGGCCGTGGCTTTGCCGGACCCGCTATCATGGCACTTGCAGTTCAACTTGTCCCTCGAGAAAAGCTTCCGCAAAGTACTGCATTTAATTCTTCAACATGGCAGCTTGGGAATATCATTGGTCCTGCAATTGGCGGACTTGTCTTCGGCTTCTCCGATGCGCCAACGACGTTCTTACTTGCAACCATAATACTCGGAGTCTCACTCGTACTTATGCTTAAAGTACCAAGTTACGCTATTGATAAAAAAGATCAACGCGAGAGTTTTAAGACTAGCTTTTTCGAAGGGTGGCGATTCGTGCGTGGCAATCAGCTTGTCCTTGCGCCTATAGCATTAGATATGTTCGCTGTTCTTTTCGGAGGTGCAGTTGCGCTGCTGCCTGTCTTTGCACAAGATATCCTGAACATTGGACCAATGGGGCTGGGCATCCTTCGGACTGCACCATCTATCGGTGCACTTGCAATGGGGTTCTTCCTTGCTCACAACCCAATGACGGGAAAACTTGGGACGAAATTACTTTGGGCTGTCGTAGGCTTTGGCGGAGCGATGATCGTCTTTGCTATTTCAGAAAATGTATTTCTCTCGTATGGAGCTTTGATGCTCGGAGGTTCGTTCGATAATATCTCCGTTATCATCCGCTCACAGGTCATTCAACTTACTACTCCCGATTCGATGCGAGGGAGAGTTTCAGCTGTTGACTCCATGTTCATTATCAGCTCGAATGAGATAGGAGCATTTGAGTCAGGATTTGCAGCAAAACTGATGGGGACCGTCCCATCGGTCATCTTTGGAGGAGTAATGTCGATCCTGACCGTCGCGGCAA
The DNA here is from genome assembly GCA_036522935.1 of Kapaibacterium sp. (SeqCode). Lineage (GTDB taxonomy): Bacteria > Bacteroidota > Ignavibacteria > Palsa-1295 > Palsa-1295 > DATDEW01. The sequence goes on along the minus strand of DATDEW010000399.1, from coordinate 2,311 downwards.
CATCGATCCTTGCACCAAAACTACGACGAGCTACATTCGAAGAGCTACAAGAAATGAAAGTTCATAAATAGAGCCCCTTCAGACCTTTTCTACTGTCTCTACAAATTTTGCAAAACCTTCCATGGTCGCCTTTAATCGTACGACTGTGGCTTCATACTCGGCTTTGAGACGTGTTACTTCGCCTCGTGCTCGTTCAATTTCGAGCGGAATATCCTTAAGTGATCGGTCTTTCTCCAGACGGGCTTCGGTCATGATGAGCTCGGCTTCCTTTTTTGCCTGATCTTCCATCTTCATGGCTGTTTGCTGTGCGGCAAGAAGTGTCTTCTCTAGTGTGCTCTCAAGTGATATATAATGAGCAAGCTTCTTTTTTGTATCTGAAAGCTCTTCTTCGAGCGAGATGTTATCGCGAACAAGGGTATCGACTTCCAGCGATACTTCATCGAGAAATTTACGGACATCATCCACGTCATATCCGCGCATCTTCTGTTCAAATTCTTTTTTCTTTATATCGAGAGCTGTAAGTGGCATAAAATTATTCGTTATTTTCACAAAAATACGATTTTTTTTGTATCTTTGTATAGTTAATGGTTAAATGACACCCGAAACAATGCTTACATTCAACAAAATTTATCTGACCGTCATTTTTCTGACCGTCTTTGGTCTCATGTCTTGTGATAATTCTACAGGTTCAGGGCCTGATCCTTCATCATATTTTTCTATTTCGGGCACACTAAAAAATCCGAAGTCGCTTGCAATACCTTCCAATGCAAAATTATACGTTGTTTGGATGGTCTCCTCAGGATCTCCTGATTATGGCTATATTGTAAAGGCCGGAAGCATTAACTCCATCACTAACACATTTTCTTTGACATTGTATACTCCTCCTCCTGCGGAAGCATTGAATCGTAATGAACTTGGTATAGCATATATAATCCTTTCAACGGCCTCTATACCTGAAGGAAAACTTCTTGATGATGATATACTTAATGATAGTACTACGATGATAGGTGCAATTTCTGACAGAGCGATCGTTTATGTAAACGGAAGCCCTGATACTGCAAACTATAATAGAGCATGGGTAAAGGATTTTAATTTTAAAACAGGGTATAACTTTGGTAAAGGATGGTATAACCCTAATCCTGGTTTTGATGGGTTTATGCCTGATAGTTCAGCAATACAGTTACTTATTAGCAGAGATCCTGACGATTTTATATTCCCAAACTGGACATAGTCATAATACAAGTAAAAATCTTTTTATTCCCTTTCACCAAAAAGTCCACTACCGATGCGGATGATCGTTGCACCTTCTTCGATAGCAACATCAAAATCATTTGTCATCCCCATTGAGAGTTCTCTAAAGGTAAGGTGATTATGCTTCTTTGCCAGATCATCGCGGAGTTTTCGCAATGCTCTGAAGTAAGGGCGCGTATGCTCGGGACTATCTTCAAATGGCGCAACGGTCATAAGCCCCTTCGGGTGAAGATTTGGTGCATCGCGTAAGATACCCTCAAGAAGTCGCTCGGCTTCATGCGCCATGACACCGTGCTTTGAAGGTTCTTTGGCGATATTCACCTCTATCAAGACATCTATTGCCCGATCATTTTGTACTGCCCGGTTCGAGAGCTCTATCGCTGTTTCAAGCGAGTCTATCGAATGTACAAGATGAATGAAAGGCGCTATGTACTTGGCTTTGTTAGACTGTAGATGCCCGACAAGATGCCACTTGATGCTCGTAGATAAAAGGTCTCGCTTCTTGATCAGCTCCTGAACTCGGTTCTCGCCAAAATCACGAAGTCCCAGTGAAAATGCTTCTTCTACTACATCTGATGAATGTGTTTTGGAGATGGCAAGGAGTTTAATATCGGAACGTGTACGACCACCCGACATGCAGGCATTTTCAATCTCTTCTTCAAGCCGGTATAGTTGTTCCCGAAGCTCCACGTGAATACAGGCGAATGAAAGTAATAATGCAAAAATACGGGAGTAACGTACTCCCGTATTCATAATTAGAAAAGATAATTGTGATTTTACTCTGCGTTGAGAGCTTCTGCGCCGCCTACGATCTCTAGGATCTCCTTCGTGATGGCTGCCTGACGTGCTTTGTTGTAGTTGAGCTGAAGAACCTTGATGAGATCCTTAGCATTCTTTGTCGCCGAATCCATGGCAGTCATACGAGCACCTTGCTCCGATGCATTGGATTCTAGTAGTGACTTCCAGACCTGCGTCTCAAGGTGACGAGGTACGAGAACCTCAAGTATCTCTGCGGGTTCTGGTTCGTAAATATAATCAATACTTGACTTGTTTTTTTCTG
>DATDEW010000398.1:0-3609 GCA_036522935.1 Kapaibacterium sp. (SeqCode) | reverse complement strand
ACAGGAAAACGACTCTCCTCGGCTGCCGAAGCTCTCCTTGCTGAACAGTCATCAAGCTTTCAAGCGATCTATGGGATATTGCTCCGAAAGATTCGGAAATAAGCTTTTTTCACTTGGACGCAACTAAATTCCGCTTCCTGCGTTTTTTTGCAGACCAAATGGATAATATGACAGAGAATACACCGCCGACACGCAAAATTCACGAAGTAGAGCAGATATTCAAGGAGAATGTCGCATCACAGCATTTTGAAGGGCTCTCCGACCAGGAGCGCGAGCGCCGCAATTCACTCAAAGAACTGCGCGAACGCGGCATAAATCCGTACCCTTATACCTTCGAACGCACTCATTATGCAGGGCAGGCAAAAGCCCTCTTCGATGAAGCCGTCCCGGATGCTCATGCAAAAGCTACGCTTGCAGGTCGTATCATGGCTGTCCGCAAAATGGGTAAGGCATCGTTCATTCATATCATGGATGAGGATGCGAAGATCCAGATCTACTTGAAGTCCGATGAACTCGGTGAAAAGTATGACCTCCTAAAACTGCTTGATATTGGTGATATCATCGGAGTATCGGGTTTTATGTTTAAGACCCGCACAGGCGAAATATCTCTCCATGTTGAAAGTTTTGAAATTCTTGCAAAAGCATTAAGTCCGCTTCCTGTTGTCAAAGAAGAAATTGATGAAGCAACAGGCGAGAAGATCGTCCACGACGCGTTCAGTGATAAAGAACTTCGTTATCGCCGCCGTTATATAGATCTTGTTGCGAATCCGCACTTGCGCGATACCTTCCGCAAACGCTCGAAGATAATCTCAACGCTTCGCCGTTTCTTCGATGAACGCGGATACCTTGAAGTTGAAACGCCAATATTGCAGCCGATATATGGCGGTGCGTATGCACGCCCGTTCGTGACGCATCACAATGCTCTTGACTTTGACCTCTATCTCCGTATCGCCGACGAGCTTTACTTAAAGCGTCTTATTGTTGGCGGACTTGCTGAAGGTGTCTATGAGATAGCGAAAGATTTCCGCAATGAGGGCATGGATAAGAACCACTCGCCCGAGTTCACGATGGCGGAGATATACATCGCATACAAAGATTACTATTGGATGATGGATTTCGTCGAGGAGATGTTCGCAGAAGTTGCGAAGGTCGTCACCGGCGGAGGAATGAAAGTAGTGCAGAAGGATGGTACGGAGATAGATTTTACTCCTCCCTACCGCCGACTCACGATGTATGATTCTATCAAAGAATATACAGGTGTTGATGTCAGTGCAATGAACGAAGATGAACTCCGCGCCGCAGCGAAGCAGATGGGAATCGGCGTTGACCCGAAAGCTGGCTCCGGCAAGATCATCGATGAGATCTTCAGTGAGAAGGTCGAAGGTAATCTTATTCAGCCAACCTTCATTACAGATTATCCGCTCTCGATGTCACCGCTTGCGAAATCACATCGCACGAAAGAAGGACTTGTCGAGCGATTCGAACTCATGGTCAACGGACAAGAACTTGCAAACTGTTTCAGCGAATTGAACGACCCGCTCGATCAGCGCGCACGCTTCGAGGAACAAGCTCACTTACGCACTCGTGGCGATGATGAAGCAATGGTACTCGACGAGGATTTCCTCCGCGCCCTCGAGACAGGCATGCCTCCGACAGCAGGTCTCGGCTTCGGCGTTGACCGCCTCGCGATGATCATGACAGGCGAAGACTCCATCAGAGATGTAGTCCTCTTCCCTGCGATGCGACCGGAGAAGTGATTAGATGAAGAAGTCTTCATTACTCTACATTAGCATATTAATATCAGTACCCGTTGTAGTATCAATAGCTGCAACATTTGTTCTTGGAGTAAATGGCTACGATGGTTGGGTTCATCTAAATTGGCTTGACCAATTTTCCGCTATGGTCAGAGATGGTGATCTATACCCTCGTTGGCTTCAAAAGTCATTCTTCGGATTTGGCAGTCCATCGTTCTACTTCTACCCACCGTTACCATATTGGGCAGGGGCTATCATATCACTTCTTACTACAAGCACTTCCCCTGAATTTCTTTACTACGCGGTTTCATGGCTTGCGATCGTGTTGTCGTTTTATTCGATGAGGTATGTATTGCGAGTGCTTTATTATAAAGACAGTGTAGTCCTTTTACTTGCAATTTTATATTCGTTAAATATATATCGCATTCTTGATCTCTTCTCAAGAAATTCAATGGGCGAGCAGTTCGCGTTCGTATTTCTTCCTCTGGTTTTTCTATCGGCCGCCGCCTTGACATCGGCAATCAGGATCAGCGACCGGACTTTTTTCTTCTGTACCGTTATCGGATGGTCAGGCACACTGCTATGCAATATTCCGACATTTGTTTTGATGGCAATTTCTACAGTTGTTCTGTTAGTTATAAGCCACAAACAAATAAGCACAAAACAGCTGCATGTTTTTTTAGCATCTTCAGTTACAAGCATGCTGCTCTGTGGTATTTACCTTATACCAATTATATATTTTAAGGACTCTGTGCACCTTGAGCATCTTATCTTCAAAGATGCAGACATTTTACCCTTAGGACGATCCTTCCTTGGGCAAACTCCGTACCCCGATATTGTCATATCCAAATACTGCTGCTTCGCTGTAGGCATAATTCTGTTGTATGTATTATACCGTTATTATTTCAATAGTGACAAAGGGGATAGGAATATCGCACCTTTACAAAAGCTCCTTTTCGCCTGGTGCTCGCTCGCTGTTCTATTCCAGATTCCGATCGTAGGAAATGTATTACATAAAAATATTTTTCCTTTTACAATAATTCAACTATACTGGAGATGGGACATCCTCATCATGCTTTGTCTTCCTTTCGTTGTTGGGGCTACAGTTCTTGACAAGAAATTCAATATCGTCAGAAATAGCATTCTGACCACGATCTCACTCGGTGGAATACTGGTGTTGATAGTATCCTATCAATTACGAGGTGGCAGCCCCTCTGATCTACCCGGCACGTCCCATCAAGATGTTGATGAATATATACCACGGTCTGTACCCTATACAGGTAAACAAATTTTAAGCAGCCACGATGAATTAACCAAAGGTACATTCTCATTACCTATTACTATCAATTCAGATTCAACACAGTCGATATCCTTTCATAAGTTTTATTGGTACGATAATATAGTGCTTAATGATAGCATGGAAGTAACTACCTATCCTGATTCATTGGGAAGGCTTACTGCTCAAATCCCACCCGGCAACAACTCTCTACGAATTTCCGACAAAACTTTACCCCCCGAACTCTACGGCATTCTATCTTCAATAATAGGGATAGTTGCCATTGTCGTTATAGGCAAAGCATTAAAATCCAAAACATGACCTGATATACTTGATACAAAAAAACGGAGTATTCTGCAGGTCATTTCTTACTTGAAAAGATACTTCACAAAGCTCCAAAACTTTCTCTTCTTCAAATAACCCGAGTCCTCATCGTTTTGATACGCTTCACTCTCGAAGCTGATGTTACGATATGCTTTATCATGATTACGATAGATGATAAGCTTAACTAGATATTCAATAAAATACAACACATAGAATGGCAGGACGAGAAGCTCTGCTTGCTGACGAAGGTGGATG
>DATDEW010000397.1:0-11280 GCA_036522935.1 Kapaibacterium sp. (SeqCode) | reverse complement strand
GCTTATTGATGGAGTCAACTGCCTTGTCCGTAACACCGATGAAGAGATGGCTTCTGCATGTGCAGAGCTTCTTCGCGATGAAGAAAAGCGTTTACGACTTACTCGCGCAGGCAGAGCGCTTATCGAAGAACGATATACATGGGACACGATATTCGATCAGTTTGACGATGTTATCGGCTCACTCGTACCAAATTTCTTTTATTCAAATGAATTGATGCAGGCAGCATAACGTGGTAGCAATGGCAGGACATATCGCCCCGAAAGAGACGAAGCATAGCTTCCGCTTCGCGCATTTCGCCGTGGACGTTCTCCTGCTGAACCTTGCATTCCATCTTTCCTTTCTTATCCGCTTCGGCGTCACAATGTTCCACGCCGACCCTAGCACACTTGATGTGCCGGGCTATGTCTATCCGTTATTTGAGGGTATAATGACAGTGGGCTGGGTAACACTTGCGCTCGTCCTACGACTCTACTCCTATTCAGGCGGAAAGAAAAAAGGCAAGGAGATATCTATTGTCCTGCGCTCTCTTGTATTTCTCATAGGCATCGCTCTTCTCTATATTGTTGCACAAGGCGGACTCATCTTTACATCACGTCTTTTCTTGCTATACTTCTTTGGTATGAGCTCGGTCTTTCTTGTGGCAAGTCACATGATAAGCCCTTCGGGTAGCTTCTTCAAACCTGAACAGAAAGATATACTTATCATCGGCGCCGGCAGAGCGGGAGAGAGATTCCTTCACAACGTTGAGAATGATAATTCACTTGGGTATAGAGTTATCGGTTTCTTAGATGACAACGGTGTTGATTCAAATGTCCGCCCCATGATACTCGGCAAGCTCGGTGATATCGAGAAGATCACTGACAAGCAGAACATTGACGAAGTTATCATTGCACTTCCGAAGACAAGCGAGACAGCATTAGCACAACTTGTCCAGACCTGCGAGAATCAACTGATCAGAGTGAACGTCATCCCGAACGATTATGCAGCCCTTGAAGGCAAACGCGTTGTTGAACAGGTTGGCGAGTTCTCTATCGTCCGTATGCGCGAAGCGCCACTGGATGAACCAGGCAACAAGGCTCTCAAACGTGCATTTGACATCATCTTCAGCATGGTCGTGATGGTAGTCTTCTTCCCCATCGTGCTTATTGTTTGCGGGTTACTCATTAAATTAAGCTCACGCGGACCGATATTCTTCAAGCAATTACGTACAGGTGAAGATGGTCATGATTTTACGTGCTTCAAATTCCGCACCATGCGCCATCAGCCACGAGAACTATCCGATTCGCTTCAAGCAACTTCGGACGACCCGCGCCTGACTGCAGTCGGTAGATTCCTACGCCGCACGAACCTCGATGAACTACCGCAGTTCTGGAATGTCCTCAAAGGCGACATGTCTGTTGTCGGACCTCGCCCCCACATGCTCAAGCATACTGAAGATTACAAACTCATCATCAACAACTACATGCTCCGTCACTTCGTCAAGCCCGGTGTAACGGGTTGGGCACAGGTTAATGGTCTTCGCGGAGCGACCGATACACCTGATAAGATGGATCAGCGAGTCAAGTACGACATCTTCTATATTGATAACTGGACCTTCACGTTCGACCTCTTTATCATCTGGCGCACAATAATAACGATGTTACGCGGAGACAAGAACGCGTATTAATTGTTATCCTCAGTAATGAAAAAAGCTGTTTTCTTTGACCGCGACGGCGTCATCAATGCACGTACCGTTGGCGGATACATCCGAAACTGGGAAAGATTCAGGATCCTACCGAATGTCGGCGAGACTTTGGCAAAGGTCAAGTCGCTTGGGTATCTTGCTATCATTATTACCAATCAACGCGGGGTTGGCGTCGGCTTAATGTCCGAGGAAGAGCTGACCCATATCCACCAGAAGATGCAGTCGCATTTCAAGGAGCATTTCGGAGTAGAGTTCGATGATATCTATGCCGCTATTGATGCCGACAAGCAAGCCCCGCGCCGCAAGCCCTCCCCTGCCATGCTGCTGGAAGCAAAAGCAAAGTGGGATATTGATATGGCTGGCTCATGGATGATCGGTGATACGTTTTCGGACATCGAAGCGGGCAACCATGCCGGGGTCAAAACTGCTTTTCTTGTAAATCCGAACGAAAATCCACCGAAGGATGCAACAATTCTTCTGGAAAATGTTTTGGATATAACGGATCACCTTTAGCCCCCTCTCATCACGCTAACCAAAGCCAGTTTTGAGCGACTTGAGAGCAGCCCTCTTTACATGCATCGTTATTTTTCTTGCAGCAGTCACGCACTGCCAACCCCTTACGCGCTCCGAGTATTTTGCTCCCACTTCAGAGCTTGAGACCACAAGCAAACTCGAGGAATTTCGCACCGCTCCGTTCTATTTGCAAACACTCACAGTGGGTGAGGGTAAGACGAGTGAGCCGGTATTTGGCTATCTCTCGCATATTCGCTCGCTAAGGTCGTTTGAACATAGCAAGTTACAATATGCCATTAATTCGCTCCGGGCGATGCGCGATGAACCGGGCTACCACCCTAACACATACCATGCTGATCTTTTAACAGCTCTTGAACTTCTCTCCTCGGGGGAGAGTAACAGAACCCGAGCACGTGAGATACTCGAAAGTATCCCCGAAGATGCATTCCCCACGCAAGCATACTTGCTTGACGAGAGAAACTACCGATTGGCAGAGTGCTACATGCTTGAGCGAAAGAATATGCTTGGCAAGCAGTACTATGGGAAAGTAGTTGCTTCAAACACATCTGATCTTTCATTTCTTTCTCGCGTCCACCTAAGCGAGCTCCATGAAAAAACGGGAGATCGTGAGGCGGCTATACGAGAACTTGATACTGTTGCATCACTAGGGCAACATACACCATTCGCATACGAAGCATCTATCAAGAGATTGTCGCTTCTGCTCTTATCAAATGATAATTCAGAAACTGCGAAGGAGCTTGAGCGTGCAGAAAGACTAAGCACAAGCATTCGCACAAACTCAATTGACTATAATTCTGAATTTGGCGATTGGCTCCGTGGCAGCACAGAGAATGATGTGCGGATATTCTCGACACCGGCTACCGATGCGAGTAAGACCGATACGATCATCGGGCAATATGCAACACCGCTTAATGCCGCTACAAGAACTCTGCTCAAAGGCATCTATCGTGCAAAGACAGGTCAAAGAGACAGTGCCCTCTCTTTGTATGACGAAGCTCTTCGGGTTTCGCTTCGCTCGAAGGACAGCTCATTAGAAGCAAAAGATGAGCGCGAGTTCATTCGCTACGTATCACGATACGAACGGGCTTGGGCTCTCTATGAGAGCAAACGATTTGCTGAAGCAGCCGGTGAATTCAGTTCACTTGCAAGCGAAGCAGGCAGCGCTACAAATAAACAAGCAAGCCAACTCTCTTCACTTCGTGAGCAAGGCCGTTACGGTGACAATTTCTTTGAAGAATTCGAGAGCAATGCCTCACCTATGGCATCAGCTTCGGAAGGAAGTGAATCTCATTTTTATTATCGTGATATACCCGAGCGTTCGCGATATTATGGAGCAATCGCACTTAGCCGCGCCGGAAAAGACGACGAAGCGCGTTCGATGCTGACTGCACTTTCGCAGGATAAGACAGCACTCTATGCCGACAAGGCATCCTATCATCTCGCACTCGTTGAGTTCAGAAGCGGAAGAACATATCAAGCCGAAGCTCTTCTCAAGCCGCTTGCTATGAAGCGTACACAAAGCGGTGTCTATGCATCGCTGCTCTTAGGTGATCTGATGTATCGTCGCGCTAGTTATGGCAGGTCATATGAGCTGATGAACTTCGCACTGGAGAACATGCCACGTTCTGATAGCACGCTAAAGCCATACACGCATTTGATACGAGGTCTATCAGGTATCCCTCTGGGGCTCTGGGATAAATCCTCACAAGACCTTGAGATGTATATCCGCGATGCAAACGCGACCGGAAATAATGCAGCTATCGAGGAAGCGCTCTTCCAATATGGCTGGGCTTGCTTGCGCTCTGATAGCACACGCAATGCCGCCTCATGTTTCCGCACCATCATTGAGAAGTATCCGCGCTCTGATCGTGCAATAGATGCCCAGTACGGCTACGCATGGTCGCTCTTTAAAGAAAGCAAGTACCAGCAAGCAGAGAAAGAGTTTTACAAGATACTTGAGCAGGATACTATCTCGCGATATGCCTACGACCTGCTCTCGCGTGTCGGTGACGGACGTTACGCGCAAGGCGACTATCAAAAAGCGCTCAAGATATATAACCTTGCTGTAGACAGACCAACCTTTGATAGATACCTCGTCACACGGGCTATGTTCCAGCTTGGTCTTGCACGCATGCGTTCGGATAGCTCACGCTCGGCGATGAATGCTTTCAACTATATCATCACAAAGCAGCAGCAATCCGATCTTGTTGACCGCTCTTACTATAATTATGCTATCGCCGCTTATGCAATCATTCAAAATGATAAAGCGGAGTGGGCTGTCGGCGAACTCTTAAAGCAATACCCTAACTCGCCGTATGCATCGAAGGGGCTGTACCTATCTGCATCACAGGCAGAGCGCCGCGGAGAAGACAGCAAGGCGCTTGTTTCCTATAAACGTTTTCTCAAAGAGTATCCGAATGCCGATGAATTCCGAGATGCGCTCTTCAGCACGCTTGATCTCCAAAGCGAGAATAAGAAAGAGTCAGATGCTATCGCACTTGCATCACAATATCTACGTGAAGATTCACTGAATAAGCGCGTCTATACTCCCGAACTGCTCATCAAAAAAGGTCAGATAGAAACGCAGGCAAAGAAGTATGATAATGCAATCACAACATTTCAATCATTCAAGCCGAGATTCGACTCTCATGCTCTTCTGCCATTCTCATACTACTATACCGGAAGAACGTATGCAAAGCGTGGTTCGGAGGATATGGCAAAAGCAACATATCAGGAAGTGATCGACTCCTTCCCCGCGTCTGATGCAGCATCGTTCGCACTTCTTGAACTTGCACGCGTAGAACGAGAAAGCAATAACCTCAAAGAAGCTGCAGGCTATTATACACGTGCTTTTGACTATCAGTATTTCTCATCCGATGCCGCGCCGCAGGCAATGTTCGAGTACGCGCAGTTATGTCTTGAGAAGCTGAACAATGAAGACTCGGCAATAACAGTATTTGACGAGCTAACGAAGCGGTATTTAATAGAAACATCCGTCGGCGGTAAGGCACAGATAGAGATCGCAGATATTCTGCTGGGTAATGGAAAAGAGAGCGAAGCTATTTCACGCTTAGATAAGCTTGCTGCTGCACGCAAAGGTGACCCGATGGCTAGCGATGTTTATCTAAAACTCGCAGGCATCTATCGTCGCACCGGTTCAAACAGAAAAGCTCTGGCTGCATATGACAATGCTCGCGAGGAGGCATCTTGTACTACCGAACAGCTTGGTAGGTCGCTTGTTGGCTCCGCGGAGATGCTACTTGCAACAGGTGATAAACGCAGGGCAAAAACACTGCTCCGTTCAACTATTGACAATAAGGGTGTCCCGAGAGAATATCGCATAAAAGCAAGCTCACTCTGGGATTCTCTTCAGCCAAAGAAGAAAAAGAAAGCTTCGAAGAAACACTGATACGCCTTATATCATATATCGCCGTTCTTATTCTGCTTGTCACGGTAAGTGCATCGGCACAGCTTACACAACCAGCGAAGCAGTTGCCGCCATCGCTCTTGCGTGAACTTCGTTTACGCAAAGGGATAGCGCCACGTGTTGTAAGCTTTGCAGATACGATTAAAGCGAAGTCGATTCTTTCAAGAAGCTTTCGCGATAGTGTCGGCAGAGAGCTTGATTCTGCAAAGGTTAGTGATTCCGTTCTCGTCATGATAGACTCTGCTGTTTCGCTCTCTCAGAAAGAATTGCTGGACTCGATGCTTGCAGAATTACCGGAGTACCACAAGACATCAGGCGATGGAGTGTTTAACTATCCGTCTTCAATTCTTGTCGAGACAAATGCAAAGGTCGTGCCCTTCGACTCTTCTCTCATCGCAAGGATGGAGCCCGTCATCAAAGAACCGACACCGTACATCGATGGCTTCCCGACAACACCTCCTCTTGGTGTACGAAACGAGCCGAGCATTTTCTTTGAAGCAGGAGTTGGTTATCCGACTGTACCCTTTGGTACAATAGAGGGCAGGATCGTCTCATCTCCGCTTACAACTATCACTGCAGGTGCTGGCTTCCATAACAATATGGGCACGATAAATGCGATCAAGAACACATGGAATATCGGCGCGAATGCAAAGCACATCTTCATGCTTGATTCGCTTGCCGCCGATGCACGACAACCACAGATGAATTTCGACATCAACTACGCTTCCCGAGATAGAAACGTAAGAATGGATACGACGACACCAGACGTCACCCAAAACCACCTTACCTCATCACTTGGTCTTGAACTTGGAGAGATACACTCACTATACTTAAATGGCAATGTTTCACTTGGTAGTTATAGTGATAATTTACCGAATGATGTGTCCGAATCATCATTTGATGTTGCGTTCACAACTACAAAAAGTTTGAATATTGACCATACTTCGGAGTTATCTCTCGACCTAAACATCGGCTCGTATTCCTCAACCGGTGGTCTTGACAGTACTTCACGAAGTAGCAGCGTTGTTTACATTAAGCCAAGTTATAGGTCGTTAGCGAATTCACCGTTTGAATGGAGTGTCGGTCTTTCAGCACTACTCTCAACATCGGAAGATGTAAAACAAAGCACACGCATCTTGCCATATATTGAGCTAAGGAAGTACTTATCAGATGAATTTGCATTCGGGTTCAGTTATGATCCAAAAGCTGTCTATAATGGATATGCTCGGCAGAGCAATGTAAATCCTTTTTACGGAGCAGGTCTTAAAGCTGATTCTATAGTTGATGGTCATACACCTATCACAGTTGACAACATTAACTTCTCCTTATTTGCAGAGCAGTATCTATCTGCTGATGATTATCTCCGAGGCACAGTACGATATATTACTCGTGACAATGACGTAGTATTCCGCGAAGATAGCACTTCATTATTTTATACGGAAGTGGCATCCACTCGTCACTTCGAAGTTGAACTTGGCGGTAATGTGCGGCTCTTTAATTCTGATAAACTTGCTGCAATGGTTACATTTGCTTCCACCGTATCAGAGAACGATGAAAAGCAGCTTCCCTTCGTACCGCAGATGAGTATTCAAAGTTCGTATACATTCATGGGGTTATCCGAAAAGCATGCGCCGAAACTAGAATTCCTTTATACGGCAAGAGCGGATAAGTCGCTGGCATTTATTAACGCCGAAGCAAATTATCCGCTCTCTGCGTCCGCCTCACTCCATCTGCGGCTGGAGAATATCTTCGGCAGTCCGAGCGATTACTGGACAGGATACACCGAGTACCCCCGCGCCATCAAAGCATCTATCAAAGCAGTATTCTAAAATAGATACTGCGCGCCAGCCATCACTTTGTAGCTTTCACCAAGCTGTGTGCCCTTAAGTTCATGTACGATAGGTATATGATAAGAAAGATCGAACGTGAGCATACTCCCGACAAGTAACTGAACACCCGGGAAAAGATACGTAGTATTTCCGCCGGTATTTACAACCGCCTCACCGTTCATTGATTCCTGGGCGTGAAGCTCTCCTGAAACGCCGAATGCCGCAATGATAGAGTTCATCTCGCCGAAGTTCAGCAGATTGTATTTCCCGTTGATGCTGTAATTAAGCATGGTACCAAATTGATAGTTTTGCGCTCCCATTGTCGGATAGCAACTCATAAGATTAAGTGAGAAAGAATAATCACCACCACCATAAAACATGTCCAGACCAAGAAGCGGATCTGTTGACCCTGTGCCTGCCTGAATGTGAGGATTCAGCAACTCGCCTTCATCGTTTATAGCATTCGTCGCGCCTGTCGGCAGCTTGACACCGGCAATTACTGTCATAAAGAATGATGACTGTTCGTCATCGAATACTCTATATCTACCGAAGACTGCTAGATCGGAGAGCCCATTGACCTGATTGTGGTATGAGTGCGTCATCGTGCCATGCTGCGGAGATTGAGATGATACAATGGAATTCGGCAAACTACCATGCGGCTGTTCGCCTTTACCGCTCTCGGAACGGTTCACGAACGGCAGATAGAGTGATGCTGAGAACTTGTCACCAATATGATAGTACATAGAAACCTGATGTGTAATGTACGTCTCTTGGGCATCAGATGAGTTTACTATTTCCTTCCCGTCGTCATACATCTTGCCAAGATAGAGATACCGAGCATCATACCGTGCACCTGATGAACCGACCTCTACGGGCGAAATACCTTGAGACGAAATACAGTAATCACATGCAAGAACCGATCCGTGTGCCAGCGCACACAATAAAATACATATAAACCTTTGCATAATACACCTATAGAAAATATGCGCCTACTCTTTTTTCAAGAGGAGCAAGAATAAGAAAATAAGAGAAAGCACCCTGCTAAAGGGTCGATATAGTATATTATGCGCGAGGAGGGAGGATAAGCTTCGGTTTTACCCCGCGAAGGAGTGAGGGAGTTTGGTCAACAAATTTTATGGTCTTTTCAAAGACTAACACTTGGTTAGAATGCCCTGTTACTATAACAGGATGTATCTTCGCAAAGTTAAGAGATGGCATGGACTGCTTCTGGGTCTGCGCCGCCTTCTTCTCGGCTTTCTCGACTTGACAATGACCGTTGCAAGTTACAGAAGTTGGATTCTCACAGTTAGAGACAAAGTAATCGTGCGCAAACGTAGAATACCCGACCCAAAGCAGCGTTGCCGCATTGAACTGGAGCCCAAGTAAAACCAAAAGCGCTATTGAAACGAGCTTTTTCATCTCTTCGAAGACAGGCAACAAATGTACGGATTTTATGATTCGCGCGTCTATGATATACGTCATAGTTATGTAATTCTCTCGGCGAAATGTGTGTTGTTTTCGGCTGCTTATTTTACCTTCGTAACCCGTGAAAAACTTCTTTATTATTGCTTCTCTCATGTGTGCGACACTTTCGTTTGCACAGCCAATTCTCCACAGCGAAACTCATCTGGCAGAGCCGGACGACGCACCTTACGAACATGTACTCGATATTGATCGGGAAAAAGTTGAAGTCTCTTTCGAGCCGCTGAAAGGTCTTGTCAAAGGCAAAGTAACTCATTACTTCAAAGTTCTACGCCAAAGTGTTGACTCCATTTATTTCAACGCTATAAAGATCCGCATCAAGGAAGCTCGTCTCGGCGGCAAGCCCGTACGCTTTGTCTCTGATGATAAAAGCGTCATCGTATACCCTGACAAAGCAATGAAGTGGGATACAAAGGACTCTATTTCATTTACCTATGAGTGTAACCCACGACGCGGTATTTACTTCATCGGCTGGAACGACCCGAAGAATCTTTCGCGCAAACAGATCTGGACACAAGGTCAGGGCATTGATAACCGCCACTGGATACCGAGCTACGACGAGTACAACGATAAGATGATAACCGAGACAGTGACGACATTTGACAAAGAGCACGAAGTACTTTCTAATGGCACAAAACTTAGTGTGAAAGATAATGGCGACGGCACAAAGACATGGCATTACAAAATGTCACACCCACACGCTCCTTACTTGCTTATGCTTGGCATCGGTAAGTATGCAATTGATCATCGCAAGACAAATGCAGGTATACCTGTTCATCTCTACTACTACCCTGAATTCCCCGAGCGTATGGAGCCGACGTACCGCTACTCAACGGAGTGTATTGACTTTCTTGCGAACTGGACAGGCATTCCATATCCGTGGGAGTCATACTCACAGATCATGGTTCAGGATTTTATCTACGGTGCAATGGAGAACACTACTGCAACGATCTTCGGTGATTTCTTCAACGTTGATAAGCGAGGATTTTTAGATAGAAATTATATAGGTGTAAATGTCCACGAGTTGGCGCATCAGTGGTTCGGCGATCTCGTAACAATACGCACCGGAAAAGATAATTGGCTGCAGGAAAGCTATGCTACGTTCTTCCCAAAACTTTTTACTCGTGATTATTTCGGACAAGATGCTTATGAGTGGAATCGCCGCGGTGAGCAGAATGGACTCCTCGCTGCAAACGACGGCGACCGCTACCCGATCGTGCATCCGAAGATGGGCACGGCGCGTGTCTATGGCGGAGGTTCGGCTGTGCTTGATATGATGTGCTATACATTTGGTGAAGATGCGATGAAACGTGTCATCAATCACTACCTTAAAGGTCATATGTATAAGAACGTAGAGACGAACGACCTGTATCAGTCTTTTCAAGATACACTCGGGCTTTCACCTGACTGGTTCTTTGACGAGTGGCTCTATCGCGGTGGGTATCCGGTCTATAACGTAAAGTATCAGGATGCAAGCGTTGAAGGAAAGCGCATGACACAAGTCACGGTATCACAAGTTCACCACACTGACGAGCTAACAAAGCTATTTAAGATGCCTGTTGTATTTGACGTGTACTACAGCGATGGTACAAGTTCTTCGACTCGCCAGATGGTTGAGAAGCAGACGGAAACCATAAATATTCCGAACCCTTCAAATAAACAGATCGCTTTTGTGCTCTTTGACCCGGCTTCGAACATCGTCAAGAAGGTGAACTTCAAGAAGAACTTTGCAGAGTTGAAGGCGCAGGCGCTCGGCGCGAAGAACATGATCGACCGCTACGATGCTATCGTAGCTCTTAAGAGTGATTCATCGAATGTTACAACAAAGCGAGAGTTGCTTATCCAACTTTATAATAAAGAAACGTATCAGGCAACACGCGGAGAAATAGTCTCGCAGCTTTCGCAGGACATATCAAGCGAGGCACGAGCTATTATCAAAAGAGCTATCAAGGATTCAGCTATCGAAGTCCGCAGCGCGGCGATCAATGCATACCGCTTCATCCCGAAAGACCTTGAAGCAGATATGCGTCCGCTCCTGAATGACTCATCATTCAACATGATCGTCACGTCGCTTGATAAGATGTGCGAAAGCTTCCCGGAGAACAAAGCGACCTACCTTGACCTCACAAAGAACGAGGAAGGCGCATCGAAGAAATGCCGTATCAAGTGGCTTGAGATAAAGGCAGGTATGGGCGATAAGGAAGCAATCAAAGAACTCAACGAGTACCTCAGCGGCTCGTATGAGTTTGGTACGCGCAATAATGCTATCGCATCGCTCCAGAAGCTCAACCATCTCGATAACGACGGCCTTGCAAACTTGATC
>DATDEW010000396.1:0-5471 GCA_036522935.1 Kapaibacterium sp. (SeqCode) | reverse complement strand
GATAATGCTGGTGGTATTTGGCGGACGACAGATGGAGGTGATGGTACGCTCTCAGGTGGTACCGGTGGCAATGGTACGCTTTCGATGAGTGTTGATTCGATCCTTATTAGTACGTTGTACTGCCAACCCGAATTTGGTTTTGTAACTCTTACAGTCCCACCGTGTACGTCTTTCATTGTTGACAGCGTCTATATCGTTTCACAACAGAACGAATTTACAACGGACTCAACAAACCGATTTACAGTCGTTGATGGTTCATCGGTTACCGTCCCGGTTCGTTTTCAGTATGGTTCATCTGCTACACGCAATGGAGTTCTCCATTTCAAAGGTACGATAGGCGGACGGCAAATTGATACGACCATCATCCTCATCGGTAAGAATGCAACCGCACCGGAGCCATTTATCGGATTAATAACAAGTGTCTCTGCCGGGGATACGACCCACATTCCTATCCATCTTACGCCCACTGTTGATACATTTACAATTAGTCGGTACAGATTACATATAAGCTATAATACCGACCTTCTTTCATGCGAAGATTTTGACATTATTGGTTCGCTTTCAAACCCGATCATATCACATCAGATCATTAATGATGCAAGCGGTGTGGAGCTTATCTGCGAATTAAGAAATCCTATCACTGAGAAGAGTGACCTCTCACAGCCGCTGGTAAGGCTCGTAATGAGAACCTACGTCACAAAGACACTTACCTCACCAATTCGTCTTGACACGTTGAGTATTACGACGCAAGCACCACTCCCACTGTGCGTTGTGCCTATAAGGGAATACCAGGCAAAGTATGAATGCGGTGACTCTATGCTTGTAAAACTGATGCAAGGTACAGGTATTACACACATAGACTATATACAGCCAAATCCTTCAAATGCTGAAGTGCCTATTGTTGTTGGGGTCTCGTTGCCGGTCAGTATGTCAGTACTTCTTGAGGTACTTACCTTACAAGGGGTTTCTCTTTTGACAACTACGAACTACCAACTGCAAGCTGGAAGACACGAAATAACCTTAAACCTCTCCGGGTTTAGCTCTGGGGCATATGCATTACGACTTCGTAATGGCTTATCTATCCTATCGACGAAGTTACTTTCTATAAGCAAATAGTTTTATCGTATGATAGCTACCTTTGCTGATTGATCACCACATCTGACAAGATACGCACCGTTAGCAAGTCCTGCTAATGGCAATCGTATAAACTTCTCACCAGTGCTAAGCGATATGTGCTTGATCTTCTTGCCAAGCATATCATAGAGCTCAAGCGACGGGCCATTCATATTGCGGCAAACGAGTTCATTCGTCATTGCGTCGAGCAAGGCACTGAAAGTACCAATCTCTACAATGTTTGAACCGACTGATACTGCTGCATCGTACCCGATCGTTACTTCCGAGAGAATGACAAGGTCGTTGTCGAAACCGATAGAGTCTATTTCACCTGAGAGCAATGTTCGATAATTCTGTGAGCGATATCCGTTCGTATAGTTTAAGGTATCAATGCCGCCGTCTTTGCGGTATGCGAAGAAGCGGATAGGCATTGTAAAATGGTCGCGTGCATCTTGCGTCTGATTGACACGAATAAATATCTGATCATTCTTATCCTGCGCCCATTTGATGTCATAGATAGGATGAAGCGGACCAAAAACCCACTGATCAATATACTCGTCAAGATCAAGACCGAGGTGAGCGCTCATGTAGTTGGTGAACTGACTTGTATTGCAGTTATCGTATGCAAAGTTATCGGTATAATTGGTTAGTACAGTGAAGAAGAGGTTATCGTTATTCACTATTCTCCGAAGCATATGGATCACACAGGCGCCTTTTGCATATACTGTTGCCCCATTAAAGAGTAAATGTGCAGGCGGATCATAGATAGGAATGTCGTTGTTTTCGCCGCTAAAATACCCACCAGCTTTGCCCCGGATAGTGTTTCTATACCACTCGTCACCGCCCCATGATTCATTATAGATAGCTTCTGAATAGGTTGCAAATCCTTCATTGAGCCAAAGGTCTTTGAATGTCTCGCACGTTACCTTGTCGCCGAACCACTGATGACCGAGTTCATGTGCAATGCCGCTTTCATTCCAGTTACCTCTTAACCATGAACGGTTGATCGTCGTCATCGTCTGATGCTCCATGCCGCCATAGCTGAACGGCTGAACAGGTACTTGACCATACTGGAAGAAAGGGTATGGTCCGAATGCTTTCTCAAATGCCGTCATTATACGACTCGTATTCTTGAACGCATTTGTAGCATTGTATTTGCTTCCGTCGGTGACCGTCTTTTCATCATAGTCAACTTGCCACGCATAATAATGCAAGCGGATACTATCAAACGGATTTGCATAACGCGGAGTCATCTCTTCCCATGAGACAAACTTGCTCGCAGTGATCGCAATAAGATATGTTGAGATCGGCTTGTCGCTATAGTAGCTAAATTTCTTTTGGTTGGTTTGAGTAGTAGCAGTATCTGAAAGCAGACCATTTGAAGTAACAAAGGTACCATCGTTTGGCACCCATACATGAACTGTCACATCTGCTTTATCATCAGACTGGTCATTACAGGGAAACCATGCATGTGCATTGAGCGGCTCACACATCGTATAAAAAACGTCCTCTTCAACAAAGACAGAGTCCTCGGCAGGTTTTGGTCCGAGCCCGACAAATTCACCTTTTGGATAAAAATGTGCTCCGCGGTTTTCCTCGCTGGTGCGAACGTAGCTTATACCGATTTGCAATCGGGTACCTGCTTCCCTGAACTTTGAGGGGAGCTGCACTCGTATCGTCTCATCAGGTTTTGGTTGTGGCGCAGGGGCTTGGACTTCAGTGTTAATCGTTAATCCTTCTATCTTCATCCCCCAAGCATCAAAGTCAATGTAGGTAGTTGTCTCAAGGAGGTCAAGGGTGATAGTTACATATCCGTTCACTTCCGGCTTTTTTTTGGCGAAAGCATCCAAAAGATATGCCTTAATATCATACGATATAACATCATACGGGCGGTACGGAAGGTCGGGGAATGCCTGCGGGCTTTGTAACGAATGTTTATGCGCCGCGGCTTTCGAGCAGTATTGCTGGGCATTGGAGGAGGACGCAGCAAATACAGTAAGTAGTAATAACAGGAAGTATTTTATCATGATATAATAACACCAAATGGGGGGATTTGTTTTCTACCAGAAATGGGAGTTCTACCCATAAAAAAGGCGGACATTGCTGCCCACCTTTTTCATTAGTAATCATATACTTCAGACTATCGCACTATCTCCATCTGCTTCACGAGTGTACCGTTCGGTGTCGAAAGCTTATAGAAATAGGTGCCTGCGGCGAGTGCCGAGCCGTTGAACTGAAGTTCATGCTTTCCAGAGCCAAGAACACCATTATGAAGTGTCGCTACTTCATTACCGTTAATATCGGTAATGACAAGTGAAGCGTTTGCTGATGACGGGATCTCAAAAGAGATCGTCGTCATGCCTGTAAAAGGGTTTGGATAGTTCTGATTAAGAACAAGCGGTGTATCATTTGATGGAGATATATCTAATGATGCATCTGTAATCGTTAGAGTATTTGCAGTTGCATCGTAAGTATGCTGATACTGTTTTAGAGATTTGCTCGCTGGTCCAGTTTTTACTACTCCAGCTATATCAAATTGCGAGCCGTGGCAGCCGCAACTTATCCTCGTTGTAGTTATATCGTAAGGCGATACAAGACAACCAAGATGGGTACACTTCGCAGCTATTACTGAGAATGTGGTGGACGAAATTCGCGTAATTACAAAGTTATAGAATGAATTGATGTTATTAGGATAGACGACAGACCCATCAACATTCTTCAGCTTATTGAACTTGGTCTCGTTCAAATTAAGCACAACCGTTCCAAGAGGTTCTGTACCACCACCGGCAAAAGCATCGGTCGCCTCCAAGAGAGAGGGGGCCACAGCGGCTGCCATTGTTGCTCCAACTGCTTTCTCGAGGAAATTTCTTCTATTCATCGTATCATTTGCCATGTATTGTAGGTCGTAAGGTTAAGTTAAAATCTGTTTTTTTGATATATCTATCCAAGACGATAGACACGCCGGGTATGTGAATTGTTACTTTGCGACTATTATTTTTCTTGCAGTTGCACCAATTCTCACGAAGTAGATACCATCGGGTAAGCCGGATACATCAAATGATGTCTCATCTGCGTTCAAATGGCTTGTAGCCACAACTCTTCCGAGCCCGTCAACGAGTTCTACCTCCGGATCAGCCCCATGAATAACACGAACCGCCAGCGTTTGTTTCGCAGGATTCGGGTAGCATTCAAACTCATCAGGAGCATCTTCAGACGCAATAGACGTCGTTTTGGGTATCGGTATCTTCACAACAGATAACCCACCATTGACGAATACAGTATTTGTGGCAGTTAGCGTATCACTTGGGACGTAGAGATCCGAACCGGAGTTTGGGTTCAAATTAAAGCGAGGGTAGTTTGACGACGTAATATCAATGCGTATGCGATGTCCGGGGGGGAAGAAGAGTGCCAGATTCCGAAGATCAATAGTGATCCGGTACATCTCTCCCGGGGTTGCAAGTTTTTCGGTTTCATATCCATCTCGATAGCGAAGTCGTTTCATAGCATCTGTGATGATGATAGAACGTCCATCCGGATACACGTCACATAGCCGAACACCAAAATCTGTATCCGTTCTATCGGTCTTTACCGATAGTTGTATTTGTATCTTACCCCGAATGATCATTGGCGCTGAAAACAGATCTGATGTAAATATGAGTACGTCATTACGTTTCTCTATATTCTGGCTTATGTCCTGCGGTCCGTGTAAAAGGTACTTGCTAAATGTTGAACCCCCGATCGAAGGAGAAAAATCTTTTGGGTTATACGTATAGGGAAATCCGATCGACCCGCTAAATGTATCTTTCGTTAATAGATCCGGATATGTAAGGTTCAATCGCAATGTATCACAATTAGCGGTCCCTTCTTGCCAGGTAGTCTGGAGGTTCGTCACTCCATCGTTTCCATGTCCAAAGTATTTTGTTACAAATTCTTTGCCGTAATCATTGTCAATGCCACGCAGGTAATGATCAAAGAAGTTGATAGTAGTATTTATTGGTACAGCATACCCAGGTGTATACTCAAGAACACCTTGTTTTAACTCCCCGATCTCCGTATGCAGCCAAGGACCAATAATGAGCCTGTGTTTATCGCGAACGCTCGGAAAACTTCTCTCACGCAGATCTTTGAAGGCGCGTAGGATACCATCAGGGAAATGATCGTACCAACCTGTTATCATCAAGAGCGGAATAGCAATTGAGTCAGGATAATCGGTCAGTCCTTCTACAGCTTTCCAATAAATATCATACGTCGGGTGTGCGAGTGCAATGTCAGTACCACCAAAACCGAGCGAGTCAGTTGTATTGTAATGCTCTTCAAGAAAACATCCTCCGGGAAAATACTTTTCGTATGTTGTTTTA
>DATDEW010000395.1:0-9302 GCA_036522935.1 Kapaibacterium sp. (SeqCode) | reverse complement strand
ACGCAATCCGAATTATTGGCAAAAGGATGACGCAGGCAATCAGCTTCCTCTGCTTGATGAAGTAAAAGTAACCTTCATTAAAGACGACAAGACACTTCTTGCAAGTTTCGAGCGTGGCAACCATGATGAGAACTTTACGTTGCCAACGGAGTCATTCCAGAACATCATCACGCCTGATAAAAAGCTCACACCGAACTACGAGAAGAAGTATGTATTGCAGCATATTACTGCTATGAACTCTTACTTCTTTGACTTTCTTTGCACAAAACCACCATTCGACAACATGGCACTCCGTCGTGCATTCAGCTTTGCTGTAGACAGAGAAAAACTTGTGAAATACGTATTGAAAGGTGCACCCCATGGACCGGCACACAGCTTTATTGTACCACCTGCGTTTAGCAAATATCCGATCAATGAAGTTAAAGGCATTTCCTATAACTTAGACAGTGCTCGCTACTGGCTTGAGAAAGCAGGATACCCCAACGGAAAAGGTATCCCGCTTATCGAACTTGCTGTCTATAATGAACCTCGTCCGATGCAGATTGCACAGGCAGTGCAGAATATGATTCAAGAGGGGCTTGGCATTTCCATTACGATCAAGACGATGCAATCAGCACAACTTCTTGATGATTCGGAAGATGGCAAGCTCTCGTTCTGGTTAACGCGTTGGTATGCTGATTATCCGGAGATCGAGAACTTCCTGAATCTCATTTACGGTAAACTTGTCCCCAAAGACCAGAGCATGAAGAGCTATCCTAACAGCACCCGCTGGAATTCTCCAGTATTTAATACATTTTTTGAAAAAGCTCTTGCCACTACAGATGATGCGGAGCGATTACAACTGTATGCACAGGCAGAAAACGTCGCAGCATTTGAAGCCCCGCAGCTTCCGCTTTTTTATGAAGAGCATTACCGTTTGCTCCAACCGTGGGTTCGGGACAACCCCCTTGATGCAATGAATCGTATTGACCTTAAGAAAGTGTGGCTCGATAAATAGTGGCTAAGATCGTCGTTCAGAAGTTTGGTGGTACATCGGTTCAGGATGCTGACTCGATGCGTCGTGTTATGGATATTATCCGCTCACATGGGATTAAGCGTAACCTACGTCCGCTCGTCGTTCTTTCTGCGTGCGCCGGGGTAACAAACTCACTCATCCGTATCAGTGAGCTTGCTATTCTTGGCAAGATAACTGATGCACAGAACGAAGTGGCACAGCTTGAAGCGCGTCACTTCCGGATCGTCCAAGACCTGAAACTCGAACTTCGTCATGAACAGGAGGCGCAACTTGCGCTTCGTTTGCTCTGGAGAGACTTACGTACGGTTATCAGAGCTGTTGAGTTGCTCGGAGAGATGACACCAAAGATGAAGGATAAGATCGTCTCATGTGGCGAACTTGCCTCCACAACCATCTTTGCTCACGGCTTCAGAGACCAACTGAAGAACCAGGACGTTCTCTTTCTTGATGCCCGTGAGTTCTTTGTCACAGATTCAAACTTCACACTTGCACGGCCGAATGTTTCTGCGATCAAGAAGAAGATCAAACCTATTGCCCGCAAGATAAGCGAAGGGGCTATCGGAATAACACAAGGTTTTGTTGGTGCAACCGAACGAGGTGAAACAACCACTATCGGTAGAGGCGGCTCGGATTTTTCTGCTTCGATCATGGGTGTTGCCGCCGAAGCTGTTGAGATCCAAATATGGACCGATGTTGCCGGTATCTTTACCTGTGACCCGCGCATCGTGCCAAATGCATATGCTCAGGAAAGCGTCTCGTTTTCCGATGCAAGCGTGATGGCACATTATGGTGCGAAAGTATTACATCCGGAAACAATATGGCCGGCTATCGAAGCAGGTATACCTGTCCGAGTTCTTTCATCAAAAGAACCAAAACTTCATGGCACTACTATCGTCAGTAGTAATGAAGATACACCACCGGTATCGGGGATAGCAATTACTAAAAATATACTACTTGCAACTCTTACCTCTCGATTTCCCTTGCCGCAAGCATCCGTAGCATCGAATATATTCTCTGCGCTTGAGAAGAAAGGTATTGTCCCACTCGCATCTTCCCTCTCGTTTGATAGTGTATCACTTTCACTTGACGGCAAAACATCACTATCCGAAGTGCGGGTTGCTATTGAGAAGTTTGCAACCGTTGAGCTGCGAAGTGAGATGTCTCTGGTTACTCTTGTAGGTCACGGGTTGGCATCATCGACAGGTGTTGCTGCAAAGATCTTTTCAGCATTGAAGAAGATTCCTTGTCAGCAAATATCATATGGCGGACTTGGAAATGCTATCAGCGTCGTTATAAGTTCAGAAAAGACTGACGCGGCTGTAAAGGAATTACACAAAGCATTTTTTGGCAGTAAATAGAAAAGCCCATTCAAATTGAACGGACTTTTCTAACGACTAAAGACTATGGACTACTAAGGACTACCCAAGTAGTGCAGAGTATCCTACTTCACCATCGAACGTACAGAGGTTCTCCGACTTGATAACGTCGAAGCCACCGGCACTCAATGCACCCATGACCTCAAGTGCTTGCTTGTACTCAATAGGACCATTGTTAGTACCTAAGAAGCGGCAGATCCAATGATCAGAGAAGAATACCTGTGGCTGTGCATCAGGGTAGACCTTCA
Source organism: Kapaibacterium sp. (SeqCode) (assembly GCA_036522935.1). GTDB lineage: Bacteria > Bacteroidota > Ignavibacteria > Palsa-1295 > Palsa-1295 > DATDEW01. The sequence continues at coordinate 6,663 of DATDEW010000395.1, read as the reverse complement.
CACCACGGTTAGAAATTACCGATAACTTCAGATCCGCCGTCGAGAATTTCTCGATCGACTTGCCGAGCGTATTACCGTCACCACCACTAACATTTAAGAAGATGTCAATACCAACAAGTTCTTTCTTGGCTTTGTAAAGCGACTTTGGCGTAAAGCCAAGTTTCATCGGCTCTTTTGCTTTGCTGTAGTCAGCGACTTTGAGAGTCTCCGGCTTTTGTCCCATGCGAGAGATAATCGCTTCAGCAAATTGCGATGTGCCAACCTTCTGCTTGCTGACGTTTTCCTTATAGATATCATACGTATGGACACCGTCTTCAAGTGTCTTGAGCCATGCATTATGGACATTTGCAGCAGCATCCGGCTGACCGATATGCACGAGCATCTGAACTGCGCCAAGTAGCAAGCCAGATGGATTAGCAAGATTCTGTCCTGCGCGACGCGGAGCCGACCCGTGTATCGCCTCGAACATGGAAGCCTGTTCGCCAATGTTCGCAGAACCCGCGAGACCAACAGAGCCAGCTATCTGAGCGGCAACGTCGGAGAGGATATCGCCGTAAAGATTCGGCATAACGATAACGTCGAAGTTCTCCGGCGTATCGGCCATCTTTGCGGCACCTATATCAACGATCCAGTGATCTGCTTCAATATCCGGATACTCAACTGCGATCTCATCAAACACCTTATGGAAGAGTCCATCGGTAAGCTTCATGATATTATCCTTCATGAAACAGGTTACTTTCTTGCGACCGTTGACCTTCGCATATTCAAATGCATATCGGACGATCTTCTCTGAACCCGGACGCGAGATAAGCTTTAAGGTCTGGAACACCTGATCTGTCTGGCGATGCTCAATACCTGCATAAAGATCTTCTTCGTTTTCACGGACGATAACCACATCCATTACCGGATGCTTTGTCGAGACATAAGGATGATAACTGACGCAAGGGCGAACATTGGCATAAAGTCCGAGGACTTTACGTGCGGTAACGTTCAAGCTCTTGTACCCACCACCTTGAGGCGTCGTGATAGGTGCTTTGAGGAATATCTTGGTACGACGTAGTGAATCCCATGCGCCCGGCTCGATACCTGTATTGATGCCTTTGAGGTAAAGCTGCTCGCCTATCTCAATGACGTCAATATCCAACTCGGCGCCGCCGGCTTGGATGACATCGAGGGTTGCCTTCATGATCTCGGGACCGATACCGTCTCCGTATGCTACTGTAATTGGTGTTTTTGCCATAATAAGTGTAAATGTAAATCGTGCAAAATTACCACAAATACCGAGGAAGTTTTAGAAATATCAAATCATTACTAAATCGTAACAGAGCTTAACGAACGGTTAATATCTGAGTAATCCCAATATCCTATGTTTGCATGATTTTAATCAACCATGATACAAGTAAAGCAACGCAACAACAATGAAAAAATTACTTTTCCTATTAGGTATTCTTATTCTCGGACTTGACGGATTCGCGCAAGTTCCGTTCACATCTCTGGATACGAATTTTGGAACACGTACCCTCATTCTGCCAACCGGCTATCAATATACGCCACTCTTTATTGGTGGTGTTGATTCTGTTCGCTTAGCCAACGGAGCAATGCAGAGCTCTCGCGAAAGTCATGATCTTTGCGTTTATATCCCAAAGAACAACAGCTCAACAGAAGGTACTATCTATGTCGGACACGAAACCAGCGGTATAGACGCAGTCCGTGGAAATGGCGGCGGTGCAACGGTCTTTGATGTAAAGAAAGGACCATACCAATGGGAAGTAGTTGGTGCAAGAAAGAAAGTAGACTTTACATCTGTAGGAGGTACACGTAATAACTGCGCAGGAAATATATCCCCCAAAGGAACAGTCTTCACTGCAGAGGAGGTATACCCAACTAACAATCCCGGACTTGGCTGGGGCAGCGATACCGCTGATTATGGTGGATATAAGAAATATCTTAATTTTGGCTGGATGGTCGAGGTTGACCCTATCAATAATCAGGTCATCCAAAAATGTTATGCAATGGGACGTTATGCAAAAGAGAGCATCGTATTCATGACAGATCGCAAGACGGCATATTTGACCAACGACGCTACTCCTGCAGTATTCTTCAAGTTTGTCGCAGATAATGTCGATGATTACTCAACCGGACAGCTCTATGCCTATAAACAATCTGTTGATGGCTTAAGCGGCTCTTGGCTCACGATCCCACGCCACAGAGACTCTCTCAATATTGCATATAATGTTGCACTTCGTATGGGTGCAACAATGTTCGTTCGTCATGAGGATATTGAAGTAACTCCCGATGGAAGCATATTAATTGCAGAAACCGGAGCAGATGTATTTGATGTAACCTCATGGGAATTGCAAGGCAACAGAATGGCTCTTTACCATGAAGCGCGTCGTATCCCCGGTACGGGAAGATTTGTTGATACTTTTGGTCGAGTTGCAAAGTTCAACACTACTACCCTTCAGATGAAACCTTATCTCGAAGGTGGCCGCGGTCTTAATGGAAAAAACTTTTCAAGCGTTGATAACATCGCAGTTGATCGTGTACGCAATATTGCAATACTTATGGAAGATCTTACCGGTACTTCTGCCGGACGCTCTCCCAGAAATACCGTTTGCGAAGCGTATGCACTTGACCTTTCAATACCAAATCCAACGGTTAATGACTTAAAACTATTTATGATCGTACCACTCAGTGGTGAATCAACCGGGGGGTTCTTCACACCTGATGGTCAGACGTTCTTCGTGAATATCCAACATCCAGCTACATCGGATTTTTATCCTTTCCAACGCGCAGTTACACTTGCTATCCATGCAACCGGTATTAGATCAAAGACATATGATCTTAAGAGTTCAGCATTCATCGGAAATGCAGATGGAGTGAATATCTATATGGGAGGTTTATCCGGCCTTGATGCAATTCCGGGTGTACCGAACGGCTATATGTCAGTATCTGATCGAGGCCCAAATGCCGATGCAGATAACATCAATGGCGGGAATGCAGCAATAGTATTTCCCTTCCCCGGCTTTAATCCGGTAATGTATGAACTACGTACGGAAGCTGACTCAATTCGAATCGTAAACACAATCCCCTTGAAGAGTCCATCAGGTGGAAATGTTTCCGGACTCTCTGTGCCACTACCTAATGATGTAACAGGTGACCCACCACAGTGGACGAATACAAGTAAAGTACTAACCGGTACCGATGTATGGGGTATTGATGCCGAAGGTATCGTACCGGGTATGGAAAATGATTACCTTATCTGCGATGAATATGGTCCGTCAGTATGGAGCGTTGACAAAATAACAGGTAAACTAAAAACTCGCTTTACACCTTTCCCGATCGCCGGGCAAGAAGTATTGTTTGATTCTATTTACAAAAAACGCAGGGCCAATCGCGGCTTTGAAGGAGTTGCATTTACACCACGCGGACGGCTTGTTACAATTCTGCAATCACCTGAATACAATCCAAATGGAACAGAAGGAGATAAATCGCAGATACACCGTTTGCTTGAGATCGATATGACTTCAGGCAAAGCACGTACGTTTGCATATCTCCACCAGCCAAAGACGGGAAACCTTCGCGAAAAAGACTGGAAGATGGGTGATATTGTCGCGATCAATGATTATGAATTCCTTGTCATCGAACATGCTGTGCGCAACCTCGAGGATAGCAAAAAGATCTATAAGATTGATATTAGAAATGCAACACCTATCACAACTGACAATTTTGCCGGAAAAACGCTTGAACAATTAGTTGATCTGAATGGACTAACTTCGTTCAATATTAAGCCGGTCGAAAAAGTATTTATCATGGATCTTCTTGCTAACGGTTATGACCCATTCTATGATAAACCGGAGGGTCTTGCTTTAGTAAATGATTCTACATTATCTGTAGCGATCGACAATGATTTTGGAATTACATCCACCAATGTCGATGGAGTTATTTCGGGAACCGGTAAAAAGTCACGGATCTACGAATATACTCTTACTCCTGAACAGCGTATTAAGAACATTGTTCGTATCACCGATAGGATCAACGCTCGTCTGTCTATCAGTCCGTCTGTTCTAAAGTTCGATTCAGTAGCTACAAATCAAACCACTCTTAGATCTGTAACCTTAACAAATAGTGGTACTCACACTGTAAAGATATCGAATCAATACTTTACATCCAATGATGGTGATTTCACGTTCACTCCGCTTACAGGTGCGAATCTAACAGTGAAGCCGGGAGAAACAAGAACAGTGAACATTACATTTAAACCACTTCAGCACGGCACACGTACAGCGCGCTTAGGTTTCAAGACCGATATTCCGGAGACATACTCTACACCTCGCGTTGATACATCTCTTATTGCTCTTGATATCTGGGCAAATGGTGTACCTTCAGCTCGCCTTATCGGTGATATATCTGAACCTGATACAGTACTCGTCGGTAAGGAACATTGCAGAATGGATACGATATATAACGACGGTGATGCTGCAATCACAATCACCGGCATCAACCTTGGTGGAGTATATCCGGAAGAATTTAAGGTTTCCGGTTACACAACACCATTTGTACTTAATGCAAAGCAGAAAATGATCATTTCTATTTGCTCTAGACCGAGCGCTCCGGGACTTCGTCCGGCAGCACTTGAGTTATATGGACGGTCGGCAGATAAGAATGTAAGCTACTATCTGTCTATAACTTCATTCGGTTCAAAAGTAGCTATCATAGCGCAAAGAGATAGTATATTTACTGATAAGCAAGTCCCGGTTGGTTCAAGCGAAACTGAAAATGTTCGAATTACGAATGTCGGTAATATCGCGACAACCTATGAAGCTACATTCTTATCAAAGAAACCAGTTGGTTATTCTTTTGGGACATCGGTAACAACAGGAAATCTTGACCCAGAACAAGAGATCACCATCCCTGTAACATTTACACCTACCAGTATTGGAAGTACAAATGAGACAATTCTCATCACTGCAACAAATACTCTCCCGGTAAGCGTAAGCCTCTCTGCTGTAGGGACAGGTGTAAAACTATCGTCTACCGCATCATTTGCTCAGGCAGAACTCGGTAAAACAGGAGTAGAATATCAACTGCCGATCAAGAATGAAGGTAACATTGAGTGGGTGTCAGGTACCCCATTACTTGATGGCACATTCAGCTATGTAAAGGGACTTACAACTCCTATCGGATCTGGTGAGACGAGAGACATTACACTTCTCTACTGGCCAAACTCTTCATCTGATACCGTAGGCTCAATTACCTTCCCCAATTCATCACCGCTTCTCCTGGGAGAAAACACCATTATCTTACATGGTAAGGTCTTGGCAACAAGCGATGTAAATGTAGCTGATAAAGCCGGGTTCGCTATCACTCGGATCTATCCGAACCCAACCGGCACAGAAGCGAACATTGAATACACACTGCCGGGCAGCTCTGACGTGACGATGGAATTATGCTCAGTAAGTGGTGAAATAATTAAGCAGATCACTGAAAAAGGTCTCTTAGCGGGTAGTCACCAGATGTTTCTGAACGTGTCATCTTTCCCATCGGGAAGCTACATTGTCAGTCTGAAAACAGCATTTGGTCTTACAAAAACGAACCTTAACATAGTCAAGTAATTGACCGTCTTCTCTAGCGCAAAAAAGGCAGCCAATCGGCTGCCTTTTTTTACTTAGAAATAGGTTTGCGTAGAATCTATATTCTATTTATTAGCAATAAGTTACTGCTTTATTGATGCGCGAAAAATTCTGTCGTTTATTGCTCTGCCTAGTCCACTATCCGGTACTAATTCGACATAGATACCATCGTACTGCCCGGCATCTAATTCCCTCATATAAGCAAATAGGTTCTTGGCTGCTTCAGTTAGGTCGCCTGAAGTTGAAAGGATTCTTTGATTACTTTGCGGAATTTCACTCGAGAATTTGCTGAAGCATATGAGAGCGACATTTTTATCCAGCGGTTGTGTCTGGGAGTCCTTGATACGCAGTTGTATCTTCGGAGCATAATGGCTATCGAGCGAACCGGGCGCCGATGGCATTGATGAAGAAACGCGCAGTTCAACCTTACCTACCAATTCTTCTATTTGTTCAACCGAAACACCGCCGAGACGATATACTATTATTTTTCCGTCCTCCTCACCAACGATTGTGGATTCAACCCCAACTGTTGCTTGTCCGCCATTAAGGATATAGTGTATCTTCCCTTCAAGTTGGTCATAAACATGTTGTGCCGTCGTAGGGCTGATGTAGCCAAACGGATTTGCACTCGGAGCGGCTAGCGGAAAATCTATCTGTGAAAGTAGTTCTTGAAGCATTGGATGAGACGGGATACGGATACCGACTCTCTCTAAGCCGCTCGTTACAATATCAGGAATACTTTCTCTTTTGGGAAGTAAGAACGTAATAGGACCGGGAGAAAAAGCATCCGCAAGTGTCTCTGCCCATTTAGGAATGCTCGATACATATTTCCCTATACCATCCATACTTTTGCAGTGGACGATCAGAGGATCGAAGAAGGGACGATTCTTTGCTTCGAATATCTTTACGACGGCATCCGGCGATAGCGCATTAGCGGCAAGCCCATAGACAGTTTCCGTCGGGACGCCAACTACTTCACTACGTTTGAGTAGCTCCGCTGCATATGCAATATCTGTTCCGATCGTTGTTT
>DATDEW010000394.1:0-3882 GCA_036522935.1 Kapaibacterium sp. (SeqCode) | reverse complement strand
AGATACATGCTATCTGACATACTACAATGCTTCCCTCAAAGGTACCTATGGAAAGATCCGCGCAACATTCCAGGTGGTGTTCTGTCGTAACGATTCAAGTGTAACATTCATGTACAAATCGTTTGATGGTGACATTTGCGGCGTACCAGCAGCGAAAGTATTCCAAGATGCCGTAACGATCGGATGTACAAGTTATGAGTTCGCTACTAACTATCTGTATAAAGGCACATATTATGCAAGATCCTATGGCTCCTCTACGTATGCAAAAGACTTGCATAATTTATTAGCAGTGAGTTTTAATAAAGCTGACTTTAATCAATGCCGCGTCGTAACCGTTACTGACCCGCCGTCGAATGGATATGAGACGACAATGAATCCGTTCATACCGAAGGTAAAGGTGGAGCATTTCTATGACGCAACAAAGAAAGTGCTTGTCCAGAATGTACTTACAAACCTTACAACAGGTATTAGTATATATTCACGTGCCGATAGTATGAATGTTGATCCCGGTTCACAAACGGAGATAAGTACATCTTCCCAGGCCGGCATTCCATGTGGATGGTATCGCCTGACATCGACAGTGTCAATACCAAGCCAGGGACCGGATCAATGGGTACCTGATAATATCACGACGCGCGACTTCTACTATTTAAGTCGTCCGACATTGCCGACGTTTGATGATTATACTACGTTAGACAGATGTAACTTTATCCATACGGGTGATACGCGCGATAGCTCACATCTGTTATTCCGTTACCCCGCTTCACCACGTAATACAGGTGCGATCGTTCTTGACCGCCTTGATGTAAGTGGCAAAGCGTATCCGGGTAATGGTAGTGGTGATACACTTACAACCGCACCTTTCGATCTTACCGGAAAATCAAATGTCTGGCTTGTCTTTAGTCTCCAACGCGGACTACTTGCCGATAGTACACAAGCAGGTATTACGAACCGTATTATGTCCGGACCTGAACCGCTCCTGATCAATGGTACAGGCGGAGTGCTTCGTGGTGATAGCTTGATCATTGAAGCATTGCCTTCAACAGCAGCTCTCTGGAATCCTTCAGGTGCAAGTTGGGTGAAGATCGGTACGATCTATGGCGGACTTGACCTGGCGACAACGAAGTACCGTGTCCAGATACCCTCGATATACGTTCACAGCAGGTCGCGTGTTCGTATCCGTTTGAGCGCAACGAATGATAATCCTTCATACTGTGGCGCACCTGATGATAATGATGCATTCACTATTGATGGATTGCAGGTGAGCGCACCGGTGCTTGGTTTGAAGAATGAATCTGACCTTGAGCCGACGGGCTTTGAACTTGGTGCTGGTAACTACACACATATACCTCGTGATGTAAAAAATCTTTTCCCGAAAGTAAAGATAGCAAGTAACGGTCTCGGTGTGAACCAATCTGTTTATGGATGCCGTCTTATTATTAGAGATCATCTCAATCGTGAGGTCTATCATCGTATCGCTTCCTATACGGCGCCGAATGGCCGCAGTGATACATTGGTGACGTTCCCGGTTTGGGATATATCAGGCAGCCAGGGCGGAACATTCAAAGCTACATGCTATATTGAGCAGTGCTTTACGGATTATCGCCGAGCCAATGACACTACGAAGTTCGAGCAAGTACTCTTTATTGATGATGTTTATGCTCTTGATGATAACAAGCCTGATACATCCGGTACGCTTATCACTGGTGATCAGAACTTCTACTTTACCTTCAAGCCGATGAGAAGCGATTCGCTTCGCGGTTTCGAGTTCTATCATCTCTCTGCAAGCGGTTCAACAAATTGGACTGCGACAGTACGTGATATGCAGGGCAACACGCTTGTTACCCGTTCATTCAGTTATAACGTACTAACGCCGGGTTGGTGGAGACAGACATTCACTCCGTACTATTTACTTGCGGACTCAACCTACCGTATCCAATTTTCAATGACACAAGGAAGCAATCTTGGCGGTGATGCATCAAAAGGATTGGTATGGGTAAAGACAGATAACGGCACGTCAAAGACGTATGATGCGCTCTATCCTGTAGAGACTGCGAACTTCCGCGATAACAACGGTACGCCATACTATGCAACAGGCGCTGCAAAGAACTCTGCTGCAGGTGGACCGCTTCTGCCGATGATGCGACTTGTCTTCAAGGGATCGGCTACATACCTGCCGGTTGAGCTTATCAGCTTCGAGGCAAATCGTCTGTCGAATGGTGATGTCAACCTTAACTTCCGGACAGCCAAAGAGGAAAACCTCTCCGGCTTTGACGTAGAACGCGAAGTAGGTGAGGCATGGGAACAGGTCGGGACAGTAACCGGAAAGAATGCATCGAATGGTGCTAACTATGCACTTATTGATGGTAACGCTCCGCGTTTCAGCACTCGTTATCGTCTTTGGGAGACTGACCTTGATGGTTCTCGTACGATGATAGGCACTGCCGCTGCTGCAGGGATCTCAGGCGTAGAAACATTGCTTCTTACCGTCTATCCGAATCCTGCGTCACGCGTGATGTATGCACTTGTTCGCGGAGCCGGCGAAGGGGCAGCACTTACAATGTATGATGTAACAGGTAAGGTAATCAAGCGCTTTGAGAATATCCGTGACGGACGTACCGAGCTTGATATTACGAACATTGCAGAAGGTACATACTACCTTGAGGTCGTAACAGCCGATGGCAATGTAAAAGCAAAGGTCGCAGTAACAAAGTAACCTATTCGCAACAATTATCGAACCCCGATAACGAAAGTTGTCGGGGTTTTTTATTTGCTCCAAGCTGCTGAATCCTTTCGCCGGAAAAGCCGTTTATGCCGCACACTGCATGAGCATATTTTCAAAATTCAAAGGAAATAAACTTTCACCGAGCTGGCGCTTCGTCGCTGCCGAGGGAAGTATTATCTGGAAGCTTCTTATTTCACCCGACGGCATTCTTGCCGGGGAAGAACGTGACCCCGAAAACAAAACAGGCACTCTCTTTGCGATCGATGTAGAGCAAGGCGCGGTACTTTTTCGTGATAAGCAGATAGATGAGCCGTGGTGGTTTAACTCCGAGCAAGCGACCAGAGAGAATATCTATATCCATAAGTTTCGCAAACCCGATATGCCAGAGCCGCGTGGTGTAACTGCGCTTAATGTAAGGACCGGTGAACTCCGTTGGGAGCAGCCTGATGTCTCGATGCTCTTTGAGCTTGATGGCAAGCTCTATTCACAACGAGATGGGTACGGCGGCAAGGAATTCTTTGCCCTTGACTCGCTTACGGGCGAAGTAGCAGAAGCATTTGGCTCCGAACACTCCCAGATACTCTCACGCCGTGCTCTGGTTCGTGATGATGATGTTAATTCGCAGTTCTCTATACCTGTTCTTCCTGAAGATGAAATATTTTCAGAGATAGCAAAACTGCTCGGGGAGAGTTTGAACGTCAAAGAACTTCGCGGTTCAATTGATTTTGCAGAGTTCGGTAAGTATATCATCTTTAGTTATCACGAAAGAATAATAAATGATGCGAATGCCGCGCTTGGCAATATGTTGCGTAACGATATTCGGATCCTTGATACAGAAAAAGGAGATATCGTTCATGCCCAGACGCTGAACTCCGAGACGCCATATCCCGTACCCGAAAATTTCTTCATAAATCATGGAGTGCTCATCTATGTCAAAGAAAAAAATGAAGTTGTTGGTATTTCGCTTGCATAATGCCATCTTTTTCTTTCTCGTACTTCTGGCATTTACAGGATGTGATAGAGGTGCTACCGAACAGATACAAGCTGCCGAGAAATTCTCTGATGCGGTCACACGCAACGAGGGGTCACGTCGTGATTCGATGATAGCAACTTATAAGTTCAAAGAGTATTTCCAGAATGAATATGTTGCCGCTGAC
>DATDEW010000393.1:0-8163 GCA_036522935.1 Kapaibacterium sp. (SeqCode) | reverse complement strand
ATGTATCAAGGTACTTTGTATTGATCGTTGCTCGTCGCAAATTGCTTCCGCCGGCAATAACAACTTCACGAGCTACGCCAATATGACTTAAGCAATCAGCACGGTTCGGCGTGATGCCTATCTCATAGACCACATCGGATTTACCCATCGCTTGCGCAATGGGTGTACCTACTACATATTCACTTGGTAATTCCCAGATGCCGTTATGATCTTCCGAGAGACCAAGTTCTTTCTCGGAACACAGCATTCCCTCGCTTGCTTCGCCGCGTATCTTCGACTTCTTAATGACAAATCCCTCGCCAAGATCAGCGCCGATCGTTGCAACAGCAACTTTCAGCCCGACACGTACATTAGGCGCACCGCAGACAATACCCAGCGGTTCGCCGGAGCCGATTGTTACTTTCGTAAGGCGAAGTTTATCAGCGTTCGGATGAGGTACGACTTCGAGTACTTCGCCGACGACGATCTTGTCGAATTTCTTCGCAAGATCTTCTACCGCCTCAACTTCAATGCCAAGCGCAGTCAGCCGTGCCGCAAGTTCATCAGAACCTAAGGAAAAGTCAACGTAGTCTCTAAGCCAATCGAGAGATATCTTCATTCGGTCTTATTTCTTCACATCAAATGAAGTGAGCACTTGTATGTTGTTGTCAGGGTCAATTAACGACCATGCAAGTTGAGGTATATTGTTTTGCGTATCAAATGAGACAAAGTATCCTATTTCTTCATTAAAAAGGTATGTCGTCTTAAATACCAATGTAAGCGGAATAGTAAATGGCGAAGTTATCCTGCCATACGCTGTAAAGGTAACATCAGCTTGCTCGCAAGCATATGTTTTTCCGTTCAATGTGTAATTAACAGTTGTTGAATAACCTTTAGCTATGCCCTTAACGCTATCAACAGTAAACACATCAATGGATATACCTACTGCTTCGTTAATAATGACTATGTCCGTTTTGCTCTTGAATGGCAATTTCCACCATGTTGGAATTTCTATCCCGGTTCCTGGTGGAAGTCCCTCAAATCCATTGCCACGATAAATAGAGATATCACCATTCGCCTCATAAGCAATGGTCATTGTATCCGGTGTAGCAGAGGTGTTCATCGTATTAACATCGACGAATGTGACGACAGAATCCTTACCTGCAAATGTTCTAATATCTGCTTGTGACGTTACCGTATGTACTGTATCAGTGCCTGAGACGGTTGCAAAAGGATCTGCATTCGCTCTTTCGGAGCGAACATAAGTGTATGAGCTTCCGGATTTTGGAATTACACGTTTCGGTGTATCATCGACAGGATCTTCCGAGCATCCAATAAAGAGATTCGCTGATAGACATGCGACGCATACAAAAAATACTTTTGCTAATGTTTTCATATTTGTAATAAATTAGAACTGGTTCAAAAATCTGTAGTCGTTCTCGGTGAATAGACGAATGTCGTTCACGCCGTAGCGCATCATCGCTGTACGGTCAATCCCCATGCCGAATGCATAGCCGGTATAGACTTCTGGGTCAATGCCACAATCAGTGAGTACGTTCGGATGCACCATCCCTGCACCAAGCACTTCCAGCCAGCCCGAATGTTTACAAACGCGACATCCTGTCCCTTTGCACAGATAACAGCTTACATCAACTTCAACTGACGGTTCGGTGAACGGGAAGTATGACGGGCGAAGACGTATCTTCGTGTCATCACCATAAAATTGCTGCGCAAACGAAAGCAGAACACCTTTGAGGTCTGCCATCGAAACACCCTTATCAATGACAAGTCCTTCAAGCTGGAAGAAGCATGCGCCGCTACGTGCGCTGATCGCTTCGTTGCGATAGACTCGCCCGGGCATAACAGCACGGATGGGAAGCTTCCCTTCCTGCATGAGTCGTACCTGTACAGGTGAAGTATGCGTGCGAAGCAGGAGCGGTTTCTCGGCGCTCTCAGGTTTCCAGTCGGCTGACGGCTTTATAAAAAATGTATCCTGCATATCACGGGCAGGATGATCGGGCGCGAAGTTTAGCTTGCCAAAGTTATGCTCGTCATCCTCGACTTCAGGTCCATACGCAACTTCAAATCCCATCTCGACGAAAATGTTCACCATCTCATCAAGTGTTCGTGCAAGAGGATGTTCATGCCCAACGTTTCCGACTGGTAGCGGACGTGACGGCATAGTGAGATCAATCTTTGGAGCACTCGAGGTTGTACCTGCTCCAAGCGCAGATTCTTTCTCAGCGAACTTTGCTTCGACCGCTTGACGAAGTTCGTTCAGCGCTTTTCCGGCAAGTGGCTTTTCTTCTTTCGAGACATTCTTGAGTTCGTCAAAGAGCGCGGCAATACTTCCCTTACGGACAAGATGCTCAAGCTTGAACGCGTCAAGTGAAGCAGCATCCGTGAGAGAATCCAACGTTGAAAGTAATACTTCCTTTCTTTGCTCTAAGTCCCGAATTGTCATATTGATTAAAGTAACGTTAGAGAGAGAAGAAAATGTCCCCAAGTAAAACAAAAAAGGCGGGATGAACCCGCCTTTTTGTACAAAATATATTTGCGATTGTCTACTTCGCCGCTTTTACGAGCGCTGTAAAAGCTTCCGGATTACGGACTGCGATATCTGCAAGGATCTTACGGTTAAGTGTGATACCTGACTTATGGAAAGCTCCCATGAGCTTTGAATAGGTGGTACCATTCAAACGAGCTGCTGCATTGATACGCACGATCCAGAGTGCGCGGAATTCGCGGCGACGGACGCGGCGATCACGGTATGCATACTGGCGGGCTTTATCAACGTGATGCTTCGCAACCGTTAATACATTCGAGCGCATTCCCCAAAAGCCCTTTGCGGCTTTTATGGTTTTTTTCCGGCGGGCGCGAGCCGCAACGAGGTTTACTGAACGTGGCATTTTCTATTTTTTCCTTATCAGATTTTTGTTGAAATATCCCCGCCAAGCATCTGAATCTCTACGACTTAGGAAGATCGCAAGACCGCTCATTTTGCAGTGAGCGCTTGGGAGAGGTTTAGTTTATGAGCCGCGTATAACGCGGCAAATCGTTATGTCGTTCAAAGAATGTTAGCTTATTGGCCTAACATGATCTTGATCGCTTTTACGCTTTTTCCTTCAAGAATTGACTCTTGGCGCATCATACGTTTGCGTTTCTGAGACTTCTTGGTAAGGATGTGTGAATGTCCCGGCTGATCATGCTTGATCTTCCCGGTACCTGTTACTTTGAAGCGCTTCTTTGCGCCTGAATGTGTCTTCGTTTTTGGCATTGTAGTAATAAATAATAAAATCCTTATGCGTCGAGCTTTTTCTTAAGCTGCAGACCGAGTTCACTTGGTCCTTTCTCGACTTTCACTTCCGGACTATCGTCCTTTTTGTCATCTGACTTCTTGCCTTTGGGCGAGAACATCATCGTCATAAGCTTTCCCGCAAGTGACGGGTTGCCTTCGGCCTTTGCAATATCAGCAAGCGCATCGGAAAAACGCTTCAACAGTTTTTCTCCGAACTCTTTGTACGCGATCTGACGTCCTTTGAACTGAACGGTCGCTTTGACCTTATGCCCTTCTTCTATCCACTCACGCGCATGGCGGAGCTTGAAGTCGAAGTCATGTGTATCAGTGCTCGGATGGAAGCGCGCTTCCTTCGTAAGCTGCTTGAACTGCGTTGCCTTGGCTACGCGGTCACGCTTTTGCTGCTCATAACGCCACTTGCCAAACTCCATGAGTTTACATACCGGCGGCTGTGCATTCGGGGCGATCTCAATGAGATCGACTCCGCGTTCATTCGCAAGACGCATAGCATCCTGCGGACTCATCACACCGACAACACCGTCTTCATCAACAACACGAATCTCCGGGACTCGTATCTGTTCATTCATTCTGACACCCGCATTTTTGACGGGCATCTCACGGCTCCAGCGATTTTGACGCGCATTCGGCTTTGGTGGACCGCCTGCGCCGGGAGTTGGTTTCTTAAAAAACTGTTTAGCCATGTATTCTTTCGTTAGTGACTAAACCGCGTAAAACTATACAAATTGTGTTGTTCAAGCAGTGTAATTTAGTTAAAAATGTCATTACGACGGGATTGCGGACTCCGAAGTAACGAGCGAAAATGCTTCTTCGAGGGAAATCGTTCCGATATTACCCTGTCCGTGCCTACGGAGCGATACCGTACCCGCTTCCGCTTCCTTCGCACCAACGATCAGCATGAGCGGTACTTTCTTCATTTCCTCGTCACGGATCCGCGCATTTACCTTTTCGTTCGAGGCATTCATGCGCACTCTGACCCCAGCATTATGCAGCTTTTCATACACCTGCTTTGCATAGGCTTCCTGCCCATCGGTGATAGGAAGAACAGCGCACTGCACCGGAGCAAGCCATGCAGGGAAATTACCCGCATAATGCTCAATAAGTAAGCTGATGAATCGCTCAAATGAACCGAATGGCGCACGATGAATAATGACGGGGCGATGCTTCTGCCCATCCGAACCGATATATTCAAGATCGAATCGCTCCGGCATAACATAATCAAGCTGGACTGTCCCCAACTGCCACTTTCTGCCGAGTGCATCCTTAAGCATAAAGTCTATCTTCGGACCGTAGAATGCCGCTTCGCCGATACCTATCTCATAATCAAGTCCCATTGCATCGGCTGCATCCTTAACATCCTTCTCCGCCTGAATCCACTGCGCATCTTCTCCACCGTACTTTGTCTTGTTCTCCGGGTCGCGGAATGAAAGGCGTATCTTGAAGTCGCTGAAGCCAAGTGTCTTCGAGACGTATTGTGTCAAGCCAATAACACTTTTCAACTCTTCAGCAAGCTGCTCGGGCATTAAGTAGATATGTGCATCATCTTGAGTGAACGAACGTACACGCGAGAGTCCGTTGAGTTCGCCAGACTGCTCATAACGATACACAGTACCGAATTCCGCCAAACGAAGCGGAAGGTCACGGTAACTGCGAGGTTTTGAGCTATAGATCATGTGATGATGCGGGCAGTTCATCGGCTTTAAGAGATACTGCTCGTCATCAACTTCTATAGGAGTAAACTGGCTATCCTTGTAATACGGATAGTGTCCGCTTGTCTTATAAAGCTCAATATTTCCAATATGCGGAGTAACGACCTGATGATACCCCATCTGCTGCTGTGTGCGGCGAAGGAATGTCTCAAGTTGGTTACGCACAACTGCTCCGTTAGGAAGCCATACGGGTAAGCCGCCGCCTATCTTCGGAGTGATCATAAAGAGCTCAAGCTCTTTGCCGAGTTTGCGGTGGTCGCGCTTCTCTGCTTCTTCACGACGAGTGATGAACTCCTCAAGTTCTTTCTTTGTCGGAAAGCTGACACCATAAACGCGGGTAAGCATTGGGCGCTTCTCGTCGCCGCGCCAGTATGCACCGGCAACTGATAGTAGCTTCTGGAATTTTATCTTTCCTGTTGAAGGTACATGTGTACCTCGGCAGAGATCAACAAAGTTACCCTGCTCATAAAATGTAATGGGCTGACCTTTCAAGCCGTCTAGCAGTTCAAGTTTGAGCCAATCACCTTTTGCTTTGAAGAACTCTATCGCATCTTCGTACTTTTTCTCGATACGGGTAAAAGGGACATCGCGCTTCGATAGCTCCGACATCTTTTCCTCGATCTTCACCAGATCTTCCGGCTGAAGTTTTACACCTTCGGGTAATTCCATATCATAGTACCACCCCTGCTCGATGGGCGGACCGATACCAAAGCGTGTTCCCGGATGAAGTGCTTCAACTGCCTCTGCCATAAGGTGAGCGCTTGAGTGCCAGAAAATCGATTTTCCGTCGTCATCTTCCCACTTTACGATGCGGATACCGGCATCTTCGGTGATAGGCGTTGCAAGGTCATAGGGCTTACCATTGACATAAATGCCAAGCGAGACCTGCGCCAAACGCGGCGAGATTGACTCGGCTACCTGCATACCGGTCGTGCCCGGATCGAACTCGCGGACATTACCGTCGGGGAAAGTGATCTTGATTTTGCTCATAAGCGTCAGTAAACAGTAAAATTAGTAGTTTCTCTCCGATTCTCTTAAAATAGATGAAATAAAAAAGGCAGGCGTTTTGTCGCCTGCCTTTTTTGGTCATAAGTTCTTTTTCACTTATCCACGTGCAAAAGCGGGCGCAAAACATGTGCGCGTCGTCGTTGTCGTTGATGTAGATAAGTATATCATCTGTATTTTTAACGCTCTTTCTAAAGCAGTGTGTTCCCGGACTTCTTTACTCTTTAACAAACCGAATTGTCTGAACCCGCTCGCTCGTCTCAATTCGCATATAGTATGTACCTGCAGCTAGGGGTGACAATGAGAGTTCGAGGTGTTGACCCGTTACAAAACTTTCATCGCGTTCGATAAGAGTTCTGCCAAGCACATCAATGATATATACTTTTGTATTGCGAGCATCTGTGTTTGATGTGAGTGTCAACTTCTCATGAGCAGGGTTTGGATGAATGGTAAATTGGATTGAAGCAACATTCACATCATCAACTCCATATACCGCACCGCCGCAGCCGTTATAGTTACCAACTTTTATAACAGAACCGAATATCTGGGGCGCACCTTCACACGATGCAAAAGTAGCATCAAAGCGTGCGGAGTCATAGCGCACTTGGCTACAGAATGGTTCGTATGCATATATCTTGATCTGAGAGTAGCCAATTAGCGAATCACCATTTGGGAGCAATGCACTGGCCGGAAAACGCACCTTAATTCGACCCGGTATACTTTCAGATGGAACATCAACTCTATCTCCAGTTAATGTGAATGTCCCGACATGTTCATAATCATTACTATCATAGTATATTTTGAACTCTAATGTCGGCACTGGAAGCGAGCGTTTTAAATAAATAGGAATGAGTGCAGGTTCGCTATGACGTTTCTCAACAACTCCTTTGGGGACGCGGAGATTATATTCTACCTTTGGCCCAATAGATACTTGTTTGCCCCCGGAATTAGTAGTTTTCCATATTGAACCGTTATGGTCAGACGCAATTATTACATTATCATCTATGGCGCAAATTGTACGAGTATCTATTTCGTTTGACGGTCCTCCAATTTTTTCCCATGCAACACCTTCATCTAAGGAGCGCTCTATCCCATTTTGGCGAGTCTGAACATACATTGCACATTTGCCAATTGATATTCCTGCAGAATAATATCGGAGTACTTTCGAAGTCAATTGCTTCCATGTATTACCATTGTCAGTAGATTTGTAAAGTACCGATTTACCATCATTGTCTACATGACCACCTTCGTTAACAACATATACATTGTCATTGCTATCAAGCGCGCCAAAGAAACAATCTCCATCGAGTCCACCAGAGGAGTAATATGTAAGCCCATTGTCATTCGTATAAAGTAGGTTACCACCAGAGCCATCGTTAAATGCGAATGCTGAGCCGTCTTTCTTAGCGATTGCAAAATGAGGATGGCCAACCGGGTCGAAGAAATTCCAAGATGCACCTCCGTTCGAGCTATAAAAAAAACCATTATAGTCTGATATGGCAATGATCATATTTTTATCACCACAGAACTGAGCAGTATAACAATCCCTACTGTCTAATATAAGCCTCCAAGTGATACCACCATCAACAGTTTTATAGACTCCACCAGTTGTGCCGACAACTCCTGTCATTTTGTCTATAAAATCTATTTGACAAATCGTACCATTAAATCCGTTGACAAACGTCCATGTCTTTCCCGTATCATTTGATACGAACAATGAGCTCCTGCCAGCCCACAACCTTCCGTCTTTATAGGTAATATGACCGAAACCACAACAACTTGATGGGAAATCGCCTAACAACCGATCAGCTACATTGGACCATTGAGAAAGCGCTGACGAGCTCAGCAGTGAGAAAAAGATGAAGGAGATGATACGTGCTTTCATATTAGAAGTGAAATATAGTGATACTATAAAGACACTTGGGAGTGGCAAAAGTTACAGCTTACTGTCACTTTTTTAACACTATTTTTTTATAAGTGCCGAAATTTGTTTTTTTTGATTGCTCCAACATCTTCATCTTCTCGAGCTCATCAGGTTCAAGCTTTACACTTACTCTTTAACAAACCGAATTGTCTGAACCCGCTCGCTCGTCTCAATTCGCATATAGTATGTACCTGCAGCTAGGGGTGACAATGAGAGTTCGAGGTGTTGAC
>DATDEW010000392.1:0-2638 GCA_036522935.1 Kapaibacterium sp. (SeqCode) | reverse complement strand
CGCCAAAAGAACGAACGGCCGTTCTTTGCGAACCATGCGAGGAGTGTTCGTCGTGCTTTTACTAATCGCTCTTTATCTGTCGGCGTGAGCTTCACTTGGTTGGAAAACCTTCGCGTTGTAGCTTTGCTAACGTGTTCGTATTGCCGGCAAGGTGAAGAAGTGTCGGCATCATCTCGGGTGTGACCCACATAATATCAGCGAACTCGGTATTGACGGGTTCACTTGAAAAATCACTGACTATATAGAATGTTACATCGTAGGTATGACCGTTCGAGTAACTCATCGCATCCTGAAACCACTCTCTGAATTCGGTCGCTTCAATTTCAAGTTCTTCTCGGAGTTCACGCCTTAATGCTTCCTCAAGCGTCTCGCCTTCTTCGACCTTTCCACCCGGGAATTCCCAATGCAGACCGAGATACTTTTCTTCTCTTCGTTGGCACATCATCACAGCGCCATCACGCATGACAAGCCCCGTTACAACTTTAATCACGCTCATCCGAACTTCAGCGCTTTCAGTGGAAGGATACGGCTTGCGATGCGCGCGGGGATGAGCGTCGCAGCAAGCGAGATGGCAATAGTAATTCCGGAAACGATAGCATAATGCTGCCACTCTATCGAGATAGGCACGCTCGACATAAAATAGATATCACTCTTAAGTTTAAAGACCTGATAGTGTTCTTGAATAAAACAAATGACAAAGCCAAGCGCATTGCCGACGAGCACACCAACAAGTGAGATAGCAAGTCCTTCGGTCAAAAATATCTGTGCCACACCTGTGTTCGATGCGCCGATGGTCTTGAGCACGCCGACAGAGCGTGTCTTTTCGATAACCATGATAAGCAGCGTCGAGATGATATTAAATGCGGCAACAATAATGATAAGTCCGAGTACTATAGGTATCGGTTTCTTTTGGAGCTCTATCCATGCAAAGATGGTCTGGTAAATATCATAAACGCTCGTCGCATAATATGGATAGCGAAGTGTACGGTTTATCTTTTCGGTCAGCTCGCGTGAGCCGTTGATGTCATTGCCGAGTACAGAAAAACCTGTTGCGCGCTTACTCGGATAATGTAAGAAATCCTGTGCACTTGCAAGAGTCGTATAGGCAAGAGTATTATCATACTCTGTCATCCCTGTTTCATAGATACCGACGACTCTGAACTTATGTAAGTTCTCAAGCAGGTCTTCGCGGGATTTCATTCCTTGATGAAAGCGAAATGCGATGACAGATTTGCCCACATCAGTGCCAAGCTCTTTTGCAATACCGCTTGAGATAATAATAGGTGGCAGTGTGTCGCCTTGCGAACTTACTGCACTACCCTTAACGATCTTCCGAAGAGCAACGGCAAGCGAATCATTTGCCTCAACACCTTTGAGTATAAGTCCGGTGATACCTTTCGATGAACGCAAGACGATCTCGCTTGCGACAAAAGGGGAGAGTTTGTTTATCTCTGGTACATTACTTTTGAGATATGCTCTGGTACTTTCGTAATCAGGAAAACCTTTTGCATTGTATGAAAGAAGCTCTGCATGGGCAGTGTAGCCAACGATATTTGCCGTCAATGTTTTCTCGAACCCTGCAAGGATAGAGAGGGCTACGATGAGCGTAGCTGTGCCGAGCGCTACACCTCCGATCGATATCCATGTAACGAATGAGACGAATCGTCGCCCCGTCTTCGACGAGTTATCCTTGCGCGAGCGAAGGTAACGGTTTGCTATGTAAAATGGGTATTTGATAGAGTAGAAGAATTAACCACCAAGACTCGAAGTCACCAAGTTCACCAAGAATTCCTTGGTGTTCTTTGTGCCTTTGTGACTTGGTGGTAAAACAACTAAAACTTCAAAAGCTCGCACCATTTCTCGTAAAGATCACTTGTTGAGCGTACGTCGCGTAGACAGTACTCCGCGATCTCTCGCATTCTGCCTTCAGCATAAAACTGCGGGACTTCATGTCCGGTGATGCCGCCTGACTTCGGCGAAGGCACACCGAATGCCTTTGTATAAAAATCAAGATTGAACTTGCGTGTTGCACCTGACTTATCAAAGCCGGAGCTATATGTTAACTTATCAAGAAGATCAATATGCTCAACCTCACGATTGTTGCCGCCGACAGTGAACTTCCACCGTGTGCCGCCCATAAGATTCACACTTGGACGAATACCCAGCGCAGCAGAGCGAAGCATCAGGAATGGGCAGTCAAACCCGCGACCGTTGAAACTGACATATGCTGAATAATTATCGGCAGTGAGACCTTTCCAGAAGTGCTCGAGCATCTCGCCTTCATCCATGAAGGTTTTGTACTTGATCTTCATATCGTCAAGCTCAATGATCTCTTCGATATCGTCATCGCCGAGATAGAGTCCGAAGCCACGTTTTTGTTCTGTGAGGTAGATTCCGATGCAGACGACCTGCCCGAGCAGCGGGTTGAGTCCGCCGAGACCTTTCTGATTATCTATCTTTTCTTCGGTGTCAAGTCCGCGCAGGAGATAATCCTTCTGTACGTCATCGAATGATGCGTCGAAGTTGAGCGGGACAGTTTCTATATCGAATACGAGAGTATTTGCCATTTTTAGTAAGAATTTAACCACCAAGGCACCAAGTCTCAAAGTTCACCAAGAGATTATATCACTTTGCGCTT
>DATDEW010000391.1:0-7556 GCA_036522935.1 Kapaibacterium sp. (SeqCode) | reverse complement strand
GTTGAATCGCTTATCGCTCCCGGCATAACACCCCTTGAGATTGATACGAAGGTTGATGAATTTATAATTTCTCGCGGCGGGCGCCCGGCATTCAAAGGATACAAAGTTGGGCGGCAGACATTTAATTATGCAAGTTGTATCTCTCGTAACGATGCAGTTGTCCACGGGATCCCGAACGAAAAGCCACTTGAAGAGGGCGAGACGGTTTCAGTTGATATTGGCGCAGAGAAGAACGGTTGGTACGGAGATAGTGCATGGACGTATCCTGTCGGTACTATTGATGCAGAGCGGACAAAGCTCTTAGAAGTTACCAAGGAATCACTCTACATGGGAATAGCCCATGCAAAAGCAGGCGCTAAGCTTTATGATATATCAAAAGCTATTTCCGATTACTGCACGGCACACGGATATGGCATTGTAAAAGACTTGGTTGGGCATGGGATTGGAAGGCACTTACATGAAGAGCCGCAGGTCCCTAACTATGTGCCTCGTCGCTTTGACAAGGAGTATCGCAATATCCGCTTAGAAGAAGGTATGACTATTGCCATTGAACCTATGATCAATATGGGAACATGGAAAGTACGTACATTGCCTGATGGCTGGACAATTGTGACTGCTGATGGCAAACCAAGTGCTCATTTTGAGCATACGATCGTCATTCGTCCATGGGGCGGAGAGATATTGACGAAAATAGACTAATTTCGGAACGATTTTTGCATAGGAGTCGTTCTTTCGGGGCTTTACGGGGAGTGTCTCCGACAGGTATGATTTAACTTAGTACATGGCGAAACAAGGGGCTATTAAAGTTGACGGTGTTATCGAGGAATCGTTGCCAAACGCAACATTCCGCGTCAAACTGGATAACGGACACAGCATTCTTGCACATGTATCAGGGAAGATGAGGATGAATTTTATAAAGATCCTCGAAGGCGATAAGGTCACAGTAGAACTTTCGCCGTACGACCTGACCAAAGGGCGCATCACGTACAGATACAAATAATTTTAGAGCACGACAATGAAAGTTCAAGCATCGGTAAAAAAACGCTGCGAGCATTGCAAGGTCATCACCCGTAAAGGTGTGTTGCGCGTCATTTGCAAAACGAACCCAAAGCATAAACAACGTCAAGGTTAATTTTTACTAAGAGTACATGGCACGTATAGCCGGCATAGATCTACCAAAGAACAAGCGCTCAGTCGTAGGACTGACCTACATTTACGGCATTGGCAAAACCACCGCTCATAAGATACTTGAGCAGGTTGGTATTTCTGATGACAAGAAGATTCAAGACCTCACTGAAGACGAGATCACATCGATCCGTCAGCTCATTACCAATGAGATCAAGGTTGAGGGTGTTGCACGCAGTGAAATGCAGCTTGCCATCAAACGTTTGATGGATATCGGCAGCTATCGCGGATTGCGTCATCGCCGTGGTCTTCCGGTTCGCGGTCAGCGTACTCGTACCAACTCACGTACCCGTAAAGGTAAGCGTAAGACGGTAGCAGGTAAGAAGAAAGCAGCAGCTAAGAAGTAAACGATAACCAAGAACAGAAGTGGCAAAACAAGCACAAGGCGCAGGTAAAGCTCGCGCAAAGAAAAAGATCATCGCAACGTCTAACGGCGTCGCGCACATCAAAGCAACGTTTAATAACGTTATCGTTACACTTACCGATATGCAAGGCAATACCCTTTCATGGGCATCAGCCGGTAAGATGGGATTTAAAGGTTCGCGTAAGAATACTCCGTTCGCTTCAGGTGTATCTGCTGAGTCAGCAGCGAAAGAAGCATACGATATGGGGCTTCGTAAAGTTGATGTGTTTATTAAAGGACCAGGTTCCGGCCGTGAAGCAGCTGTTCGTTCGCTTCAGGTTGCAGGCATCGAAGTCTTGACAATTAAAGACATCACCCCAATGCCGCATAACGGTTGCCGCCCGCCGAAAAAGCGTCGCGTATAATTACAAAGTTTTTCAAATTGCTTGTAAACTTCACACGAGCTATGGTGAAGGAAGAAGAGCAGCAGGTCATTTGACCAGCGTATTAACAATTTAAACTATTATGGCTCGTTATACTGATCCGTCCTGTAAACTATGCCGCAGAGAAAAGCAAAAGCTTTTCTTAAAAGGCTCAAAATGTTATTCTGAAAAGTGTCCGATCGAACGTCGTAACTACGCTCCCGGTCAACACGGTCAAGGTCGCCGCTCAAAGGTTTCCGAGTATGGTATTCAGCTTCGTGAGAAGCAGAAAGTACGCCGTACCTACGGTATGCTTGAGACACAGTTCCGCAACACCTTCGAGAAAGCTGCACGCATGCGTGGTGTTACAGGTGATAACCTGATCAAGCTTCTTGAGCGTCGTTTAGATAACGTAGTCTATCGCTTGAACCTTGCACCTTCACGTAAGGCAGCGCGCCAACTCATTTTACATTGTCATATTGTCATTAATGGCAATGTCGTTAACATCCCGTCATATTTATTAAGCCCAGGAGACACTATCCAGCTTAAGGAAAAGTCACGTAAACTTGAGATCGTCCATGAGTCGGTCAAGCGTACTCGCGGTGATAGTGGTGTACCAGGATGGCTCTCGCTTAATAAGGCAGACCTTTCGGGTACGTTCCTTGCAATCCCTGAACGCAGTGATATCCAGCTCAATGCGAACGAGCAACTTGTAGTCGAGTTGTACTCGAAGTAATCGTTGACAGGTATTCGAATATAGTTTTTAAAATAAGCTTGAGGTAAAAATCGTATGACAAATCTTCACATGCCGGATCGTATCGAGCTCGAAGAGTCCAGCCGGACTGAAACTTTCGGACGTTTTATAGCGTCGCCGCTCGAAGAAGGATATGGTACGACGCTCGGTAACTCGATGCGCCGCATTCTTCTTTCCTCGATTCCGGGTACAGCGTTCACCAGCTTAAAGGTTGATGGCGTTCAGCATGAGTTCTCAACCATCAAGGGTGTTACAGAAGATGTTGCAGAGATCATCTTGAATCTTAAGGGTGTTCGTCTGAAAGCAGATATGTCAACACCGACACGTCTGATTGCAGACATCAAAGGACCGAAAGATTTCAAAGCAGGCGATCTGCAGGATTTCACATCGGAAGTTACCATTCTTAACCCTGAGCATCATCTCTTTACCATTGGTAAAGAAGGTCATGTCCGTATGGAGCTTCGTGTTGGTCATGGTCGTGGGTATGTTGTCTCTGATGAGAACAAGCTGCCTGACGCACCGCTTGGCACAGTAGCTATTGATTCTATCTTCACACCGATCTCGAATGTTCGCTTTCATGTAGAGCCGACTCGTGTAGGACAGAAGACAGATTATGAGAAGCTTATTCTTGAGATCGAGACCGATGGTTCGCTTACTCCTGAAGAGGCAGTAACAACAGCGGGTCGCGTTCTTCGTGACCACGTGAATCTCTTCGTTCGCTTTGGCGGACCGGAAGACGAACTTCCACCGAAGCCGATCCTCGATACCGAGACTGAGCGTCTTCGTCAGATTTTGAGCACACAGGTAGATACATTACATCTCTCTGTCCGCTCGCAGAATTGCTTACGCGCTGCAAACATTAAGAACATTGCTGATCTTGTTCGTAAGGACGAGCGTGAACTTCTTACCTTCCGTAACTTCGGACGTAAGTCGCTTGATGAACTCGGCAGATTGGTCGAGCAGCTTGGTCTCCATTTCGGTATGGATGTTGACCAGTATTTCCAGGGACAGCCTGAGAACGCAATGGCTCGCCGCTAAAGGATAACGATTAGAAAGTAGAGTACGAGATATGAGACATAGTCAAAAAGGAAGAAAGCTCGGACGTACGTCCACCCACCGAAAAGCGACGATGAATTCGCTTTCAACAGCGCTTATCTTACACAAGAAGATCAAGACAACTGTTGCAAAGGCAAAAGAGATGCGTCTTTATGTAGAGCCGCTCATCACGTCTGCAAAGAATGCAAACTTGCTTCAGGGTGATGATGCGACCATCACAGCAAAGCGTGTACATGCACGTCGTATGGTTGCTCGTTTCATTAAGGATAACGATGCGCTCAAGATCCTCTTTACAGAGATCGCACCGAAAGTTGCTAACCGCCCGGGTGGATACACACGAGTTATTAAGCTCGGTACCCGTAAAGGTGATGCCGCTGAAATGGCTGTTATTGAGTTGGTCGATTGGAATGATGTAGGCGCAAAGAAGCCGAAGCTTTCTAAGCCGCGCCCGACACGCCGTAAGGTCAATGCTCCTGCTGCCTCAAAGCCGACAGCTGTTGTTGGTCAAGCGGCTGAAGACGTTGTACCTTCTCCAGCTGAATCAGTAGGTGAAGAAGCACCGGAGTCAAAGTAAAAAATATTTACTCATAAAAAAACCTCAATACGAAAGTATTGAGGTTTTTTGTTTACTGGTAGTTTGTTGTTAGTCCTTTAGCATCCTCAGAAAGTACTCATGCACTCTCGTGTCGTTTGATATTTCCGGATGGAAGCATGTGATGAGCATATTATCTTGACGTGCCATGACAAAACCACCATGTGCCTTCGCAAGTATCTTCACTCCTTTTCCTGCTTTTACATAAAGTGGTGCGCGGATATAGACAGCATGGAATGGCTTTTTGCCTAAGGACGGTATATCTAACCATTCCTCTGAACTGAACTTCTGTGGACCAAAGGCATTTCGGCGAACGGTTATATCCATAAGTCCGATTCGTCCTTGCCCCGAATCTTCTATCTTCTTTGCTAGGACGATACTCCCCATGCATGTACCCCAAGTAGGGAGTCCTTTACTAACAGCTTTTTTTACTGCCTCGAACATCCCAATATCTTCGACGCCAATATTGGGTAACGTGCTTTCAAGGATCGCAACAGCACTGGATTCACCACCGGGAATTACAAGTCCGTCAATACCTTGTAATTCAGCCGTAGAGCGAATCTCACGGGTCTCATAACCCAACTGGTTAAATACTGCGCAATGCTCCTGAAAATCGCCCTGAAGAGCAAGTACTCCTATGATCGGATGCTTCTGCAATTGTTAGATACCCCGGCCTGCGAGTAATTCTTCCTTTGTTAACTCACGGACAGAGCGTCCGACCATCGGGTCGCCAAGACCTTTTGATACTTTGGCAATGATGTCAGCATCTCTGAAATGAGTGACCGCTTCAACGATAGCCTTTGCACGTCGTTTCGGATCCGATGATTTAAAGATACCAGAACCGACAAATACACCCTCAACACCAAGCTGCATCATTAATGCCGCATCAGCAGGCGTTGCAATACCACCGGCAGCGAAGTTCACGACCGGTAAACGTCCATTTTCTGCTACAAAATTTACAAGTTCAATAGGGGATGCTATCAGCTTTGCATATGTATAACGCTCATCTTGGGACATAGATGTAAGTTTGCGAATATCACCGAAGATACGGCGGGCATGACGCACTGCCTCAACGATATCGCCTGTTCCTGCTTCTCCTTTAGTGCGAATCATCGCAGCGCCTTCGGATATGCGGCGAAGTGCTTCGCCAAGATCGCGTGCACCGCAGACAAACGGGATCTTAAACTTATGCTTATCAATGTGATGCTCCTCATCTGCGGGAGTTAATACTTCACTTTCGTCGATAACATCCACATTGAGCGCTTCAAGTACTTGGGCTTCAACAAAGTGCCCGATACGTGCCTTCGCCATTACAGGTATCTTCACACCCTTTACGATCTCCTCAATGAGCTTTGGGTCTGACATACGAGCCACACCACCATCTCGGCGGATATCCGATGGGACGCGCTCAAGCGCCATAACAGCGACAGCCCCTGAACCTTCTGCAATTTTGGCTTGCTCTAAGTTCACGACATCCATAATGACGCCGCCTTTGAGCATCATTGGGAGAGCTCTTTTGACAAGTTCTGATGAGAGGATAGGTGTCGGTTTTTTCGGTGCTGTTTTTGTCTGCTTTGCCATTATTAGGTAGTTAAATAGTTGAAACTCATAAAAAAAAACAGCGTTAGACCATTATAAATAACATCACATATTAGAATCCGCAAAATCAATTCTACTTATAATGGATATTATGCATGCCCGCGTCGTATCGGCGCTTGTCAGAGAGGGGACAATGCTTGGTGCGGCCGAACGTCTTGGTGTTACGCAGCCGGCTATTAGTGCAGCACTTGGCACATTTGAAAAGGAGTTAGGACTAACGCTTTTTTATCGTACCCGCAGAGGATTGACACTTACTGAACATGGTGAAAAACTATTACCAAAGATCAGACAGCTTCTCGAGATAGCAGGCGAGGTCAAGAACTACGGAAAGAATCTCTCTGCCAGTGAAGGAGTTATTCGGATCGCCGGACGACAAGGCTTTATGCAGAATGTCTTTCCGAGCCTTCTCTCACGCCTCAAAGAGCGCATGCCAAATATTTCGATCGAGGTTGCTCATACTGCGGAGCAAGATACCGTTGTTGATGAATTGCAGAATGGCAGAGTAGATCTGGCGTTTGCTGCCTCGCCAAAGATAAAATCCATAACGGCGGAGGTGTTCTTTCGTGACCCCGTTCTTATTGCAGTTGGTGAAGAAAACCCTATACTCAAAAAGAAGAATATCACACCGAAGGATATTTCAGAACTTACATTCTGTATCCCGCTCGGAAGCGACCGACTCCGCACACCGATGAATAACTTCTTACGTAAACTCCCGAAGAAGCCAAAGATAATTCTTCAGACGAATGACTATACTCTCATGCGTAATCTCATCGTCAGGGAAGGGGTTGCAGGCTTCGTCTATGCGCATATGTTTGCAAGTGATAATGGTAGAAGCGGACTCACACCATTACCGCTGAAAGATATAAAACTAACCAGAGACCTGACCATCCTTCACAGACGAGACGATCTTATGCCTCATGTAAGGACTGCACGAGAAATATTTATTGAGGAAGCAAAGAAGATACTCGAAGAGACAGCGAAGAGATACAGATAGTTACTCTTCCTCTTCAACGAACTCCATATCATCCTCAATATCGTCTTCTAAGCTGTCTATGATCTTCATAGCCTCTTCGGCATGATTCGGACTAACAAAGATCTTGAACTCAGAAACCATACCCGGGTTCAAACTCATCATTCCTGTTGGATCACGATTTACCACCACCGAAGGTATATCTTCTTCAAGAAGACGTTGCTTGACTATTTCTGATTCTATCTCTGATGTAGCGGTAGCTACTAAAGTAAGGTCATTCATAATTGTTTTATATTAATCTCCAACGCCGACTTCCATATCGTCATCAAGATCATCCTCTGTATTAGTAACTAGCCACGTTGCTTTTTCAAGGTCACCGGGAAGTACAAATATTTTTATACCGCTGGCATAGTCAAGCATCGGGAGTGTGTTGTCAGGGTCATTCGACTGTACGAAGCATTCAATTCCTGCATCGATAAGCTTTGCTTTGATGATCTCCATATCAAACTCCGTTGATACGGTGGTGAGTAGCATCATGTTGTCCATATTATATTTCCTTTCATCTTAGGCAACAGGAAATTTATCGGAATTAGTTCGTTGATGATATTACCATCCGGTGGATGTTCTGCCTGTAG
>DATDEW010000390.1:0-3349 GCA_036522935.1 Kapaibacterium sp. (SeqCode) | reverse complement strand
AGCCAAAATACGGAGGCGTTGGTGTTGGTGAATGCTGTCAGAGCGTCACACGGGCTTGATGCACGTACAGAAACGAACTTAGACAGTATCATGGTCGAGCGTGATAAAGAGCTATTCTGCTTTGGTCTTCGCTTGATCGATCAGCGCAGGAACAACACGTGGCACTTGCCGGCAGGTACATGGAAGTTCTTGCCGATCACCGAAGAGGAGAGAGAGTCAAATCCAAACTTAAAATAGTATTTTCGGGCGTTTTTGTGAACTTCTGCCCCTAATATAAAGTTATAAGCCCGCACAAAATACGTGCGGATGGAGCGGTAGTTCAGTTGGTTAGAACGCCTGCCTGTCACGTAGGAGGTCGCGGGTTCGAGTCCCGTCCGCTCCGCACAATGAATAAAAGTAAATGAACGCCCTGCCTCGGTAGGGCGTTTTTCATTATAGAAAGCATATAATAATGAAAAAAAATACGATCTTCGCAACTCTGTTCTTTATCGCTGCGGCAATTGGTGGCGGCATGCTCCTCTCGCTCAATTCATGCGCACAGCTCAATAGCCTTATGGGCTTAACACGCGTCCAGTTCAAGCTCCAGGACGCTGTAAACGTCAATCTGGCAGGCATTAACATGACAGGTAAGAAGTCTATATCCGATATCAGCGTCATGGACGGACTCAACCTAGCGAGAGCATTTGCAACCGGTAAATTTCCACTGACCTTCACGCTTTATGTTGCTGCAAAAAACCCGAATGCCAAAGACCCTAAGTCCAACTTATCAAATACATTTGCACTTGAAGAGTTTCCCTGGCGGCTGCTTATAGATAGTAAGGAGACGATCACCGGTGGTATCGCTAACGCGGTCGCACTGCCTGATGGCGGCACAACAACGACCATCCCGCTGCAAATGTCTATTGACCTGAAACAGTTTTTCGCAGAAAAGGGATATGAGGATATGGCTAACCTCGCGATGGCGATTGCAGGGGAGGGGACATCTCGCTTACAGTTAAATGCTAAGCCGACTATCTCAACACCGATAGGAAACATGACCTATCCGAAAGAGCTTAACATCGTCAGTACAGAATTTAGAAATTGAGCGTGCGTCAAAACGGAATAATCGTCGCAATAGACGGACCTACAGCGTCGGGCAAAAGCACGACAGCAAAATTACTAGCGAAGAAGCTTGGGTATTTGCATATCAATACCGGAGCAATGTATCGCGCATTTGCACTTTATTGTAAGCAGTGGGATGTGACAAACCCTGATGACGGGCAAGTCGCTTCACTTGCAGAACGAGTGTATATTGATTTTGATGAGGCCGGCAATATCCTTCTCGAAGGCAAGGATGTTACTGATGAGGTGCAGGCGCCGGAGATAGCTGTCCTTGCAAGCCAGTTCTCTACAAGAGCTGAAGTCAGGGAGAAGATGGTAACGCTTCAGCAAGAGATCGGCAACGAAGGTGGGGTAGTGCTTGACGGAAGAGATATCGGTACAGTCGTTTTTCCTGATGCAGAGTTGAAGGTGTTCTTGGTCGCTTCCGCAGAGGCAAGGGCCGAGCGCCGGTTCAACGAGCTCAGCACTAAAGGCATAAAAGTTGACATTGCAACGTTAACAAAAGAAATAGAAGACCGCGATAAGCGCGACTCCGAGCGCAAACTAAGTCCGCTCCGCAAGGCAGAGGATGCAATTGAACTTGATACCACATCACTTGGTATCGAGGAACAAGTAGAGAAAGTAGTCGTATTAGCAAGAAAGAATCTGGGATAATGCAAGTTAATATCGATAGAAATTCAGGGTTTTGCTGGGGCGTAGTTCGTGCTGTGGATTTCGCAGAGCAGGAGCTGGAATCAGCGGATAAACTCTATTCTCTTGGCGATATTATCCATAATCCTGTCGAGACCGGAAGATTAGGCGAGATCGGTTTAGAAACCATTAAACATGCTGACTTTGAGCGTATTGCTAAGGAGAATAACGACGAGGGTAAGAACACGAAGATACTCATCCGTGCTCATGGCGAACCGCCTTCTACCTATTCAAAATTGGCAGAACTTGGTATTGAAGTAATTGACGCTACTTGCCCTGTCGTAACAAAGGTACAGGAGCGCATCAAGAAATTCTATGATAAGGGATTCCAGATCGTCATATTTGGCAAGAAAGACCACGCTGAGGTCATCGGTTTACGAGGAGTAGTTAATGATGAAGCTATCGTCGTAAAGACCGTTGAAGAAGCACTCTCACATGTTGCTCTCGATAAACAGACAGTCCTCTTCTCACAGACAACGATGGATAAGCCGAACTTCTATGCTATCCGTGATGCACTCAAAGAAAAGATAAAAGACTTCGTTGTGGCAACGATGGAAGAAGATGCCGTCGAATTTCACGCAAAAGATACTATTTGCGGACAAGTATCCGGTAGAGAAAAGAAACTCATAGAATTTGCCAAAGCAAATGACGTGATGATCTTTGTTGCCGGCCGTGCAAGTTCGAATGGTAAGGTCCTCTACGATATTGCAAAAGGCGTCAATGAGAGAACACACTTTATAGAGACCGAAGAGGAGCTTGATCCGACTTGGTTCGTGAATGCCAATACCACCGGAATAACCGGAGCTACATCAACGCCAATGTGGCTAATGGAAAGAGTCTCTGATGCAATTTACCACCTTGTAGGCGAACCCGAAAAAGCTGAGTTACTTCCCGTCATCGGGTAAAAAAGTGTTGTAGCGCTCAAGCGTGAACGTCTCACCGAGATACATCTCTCGTATCTGCTCATTTTTTGCTAACTCATCAGCCGTTCCGCTTGCAAAGATCGTCCCGTCGATAAGAATATATGCTCTATCGGTAATAGAGAGTGTTTCGTGGACGTTGTGATCGGTAATAAGAATACCAATGCCTTTATTCTTAAGGCGAATAATGGTCTGCATTATTTCTTCCACAGTGATCGGATCAATACCTGCGAAGGGCTCATCAAGTAGTATATATCTTGGATTGGTAGCAAGAGAGCGGGCTATTTCACATCTGCGTCGCTCACCACCCGACAGCACAAATCCCTTTGATTTTCTAATGTGAGTGATCGAAAATTCTTCAAGTAATTCTTCTACTTTTTGTTTGCGTTCTTGCTTGGAGTAGGGCATTAACTCAAGAACGGCAAGCAGATTTTCTTCGACGGTCATCTTCCTAAAAATAGAGGATTCCTGTGGAAGGTAACCTATCCCTCTTCGGGCTCGGGCATACATCGGCAGAGGAGTAATATCATCATCATTGAGAAATACTTTCCCCTTATTCGGCTTTACAAGACCTGTTATCATGTAGAATGTCGTTGTCTTGCCGGCGCCGTTAGGTCCAAGAAGTCCAACGATCTCAC
>DATDEW010000389.1:0-4241 GCA_036522935.1 Kapaibacterium sp. (SeqCode) | reverse complement strand
TTCGGTCGTTTCTCCTGAATAACCCCTGCAACCTTTGGGATTACATCACCACCTCGTTCGATGATAACGGTATCACCAATACGAATATCTTTACGCTCTATCTCGTCAGCGTTATGCAGTGTTGCACGGCGAATCGTTATCCCTGTAAGTTGAACGGGTTCAAGTTCGGCAACAGGGGTTATTGTCCCCATCCTCCCGACTTGAAGTGTAATATCATTGAGCACGGTAAATGCCTGACGAGCTTCAAACTTATATGCAATAGCCCACCGTGGTGACTTTGCTACTTGTCCGAGCTCATCTTGATCGTTGAGTGAATTAACCTTGATAACTGCCCCATCGATCTCGTATGGTAGCTCATCGCGATGCTCTTGCCAGTTCATTGCAAACTGCATTATCTCATCGATGCTCTTAACTACCTTGGTATGCTCTGAAACAGGAAAACCCATTTTGTGAAGTAATTCAAGACGCGATGATTGAGTAGGAAGATCTACACCTGCCTCATCTTCGAAGTTAAGCATATATGCTGTAAACGTGAGCGGACGTTTTGCTACTTCGGCAGTGTCGAGCGTTTTTAGCGTTCCTGCTGCTGTATTGCGAGGATTCGCAAATGTATCTTCACCTATCTCTTCGCGTTCACGATTCATCTTCCGAAAGCCTTCGATAGGAATATATACTTCTCCACGAACTTCGAACTTCTTTTTTTCTATCTCGCCAACATCTTGAATACGAAGCGGAATAGCTTTTATGGTTCTGACATTCGCTGTTACGTCATCGCCGGTCACTCCATCGCCTCGCGTTGCGCCACGAATGAGCTTACCATCCTCATAGCTTAAACTCATCGAAACACCGTCGAACTTTAACTCACAGGTATACCCTTCTTTTGGCTCTCTTCCTAAAAGTTTATGAATACGCTCCTCGAAATCTTTTACTTCTTGCTGATTATAGGTATTCGCAAGTGAGAGCATTGGGATCCGGTGCTTTGCCGGAGGAAAAAGCTTCGTTGGCTCGCCGGATACCCGCTGTGTCGGCGAGTCTGATGTAACCAGATTCGGATTCTCCGCTTCGAGCTTCTCAAGCTCTTTATAGAGTATATCATAATCCTTATCACTTACGGCTGGTTTTGCCAGGAGGTAATAGCGATAATCGTAATCGCGAATAGCTTTCCGAAGTTCTTGAATGCGGTTTTCTATCTGCTTCTTCATTGGGTTACAAAATTAAGCAGATATAATTAACTCTCAGAGAAAAATTGGTTAATTTGCATTCGGAAGAACCGGCTGCACATTCGGTATGGTCTTCTTGATGTTTGGAGTTGGTTTCTTGGGCGTTGAAACATCCTTAGGCTTCTTTACTTCAGGCGTTGCCACTGAAGAAGAGGGTTTGGCATCGAAGACTTTTTCCCCTTCAGGTTTGATGTATGCTTTATCACGTGTAAGTACGACATTACGAACAACGAGCGAAGAATTCTCTATTGTTGGAAGACTTGAGAGACTTGCACCATTCAACTTCATACTTACTGCTTTTTGATTACCCATGTAGACAAGAAACTTGTCGTTTGCAATAAATGTCCTTGTCTCCCCTTTTTTCATTTTGCCGCGGTACCCACCAATGCCTCTATCAGGCGTTATTGAAAGCCATATACTGTCGTTGGCAGTAACGCTGAAGACAAGTGAATCTGACGATGCTACAGCAACAGATGAATCAGCAGGAGGTGGTACGACCTTCTCTTCTTTAGCAGCTTCTCTCTTTGGCTGTTCAAGAGTTTGAGGAGGCGGAGCCGTTGCAACCTGTGTTGCAGGCTTTTTGGTAATAACAGAATAGGCAAAGATAGATGCGATCACTATCAGAAGCCCGATGATGGCTTTTGTTGAACGAGACATCCCTTGTACCGGTGCAGAAGGATAATCATCGTCTTCTTCTTCTACATAATGCTCGGAATACAGTGGTTCTTCGACTAATGGTGGCGCGGTATAACTTCTGCGACGTTCGCCAAGAACAGGAGTTGGCGGTTCTTCAGGTTTTGGCTCTTGTTTACGAACGGTGAAACCGGTTGGCAGATCTTCATCAGTCTTCCGTTTACCGAGTCGTTCTTTGCGAACTTCATCCGCCTCTTCCCAAAGATCACGCGAGGTTATCTCTTCAAACGTATCTTTAACTCCCTCTTCAAACTTCTGGACAACATTGCCGGTCGTCTTAACCGTAGACTCAACGACATCGCGGGTCATATCAACGGCATCTCTGGTAACCTTCTTCGCTACCCCGGGGACTGCGGCAACGGTAGAACTGATAACGTTACGTTTTTCCTCCGGTGGAGGTGGTGTAGCTATTTTAACTTCAAGGAGTTGTGCATACGACTTAATAAATCCCTTTCGGTATGGCTCCGGCGGAAGTAAATGGAAATTTCCATCTTCCATATGCTCAATGAGCGCAGGATTCATCCGAAGTTTTGCCGCGGCTTGTTCTACGGTAAGATGTCTTGATTGACGAGCACTACGTAGTGCTACACCAAATTCCGGAGTTAATATTTCTTCGAGACTATTAGCCACCCGTTACTAAATGTTTAAGGCGAAAGTATCTATGAGGGGTAAAAGTTGAACGCTTTTATAAGGGTTGATAGTTCATTTGTTTCTGTTTTTGTGTTATTTGTGTTATTAATAAAGCAATTACGTGATCGTCACTACTACCGTCGAAGAACTTCGACATCAAATCACTGCCGCAAAACGTGGGGGGAAGTCTATCGGCTTTGTCCCGACTATGGGGGCATTGCATGAAGGGCATCTCTCTCTTACGAAACTCTCTAAGAAGGAGTCTGATCTAACAGTTGTTAGCATCTTTGTCAACCCAACCCAATTCGGACCGAACGAAGACTTCAGCAAGTACCCTCGAACTATCGATCAAGACTCTGCAATGCTCGAATCGGTTGGAAGTGACATCCTCTTCCTGCCCGACAAAGAAACCATGTACCCGACAGGCGCAGCTACGTTCGTAACCGTTGACGGTGTTACCGATAACTTTGAAGGAGCGGTTCGCCCAGGACATTTTCAAGGTGTTTCGACTGTCGTTGCTTCACTATTCAATATAGTCACACCTGATATCGCCTATTTCGGACAAAAGGATGCCCAACAGGTCGCCGTCATCAAGAAGATGGTAAAAGACCTTCACTTCCCTCTTCGGATAGTCATTGGTGAGACAGTCCGTGAAGCCGATGGGCTTGCCATGAGTTCGAGAAACCGCTATCTAAGTACCGAGGAACGGGAAAAAGCACTTACGCTATCAAAGACACTCTACCTTGTTCGAAAACTTATCAGTCAAAGCAAGCCATTTGAGGACGTGTTACTTGAGGGTAAACAATTCTTTGCAAAAACAGGCGAAATCACGCTTGAATACCTCGACCTTGTTGATTCCGAAACATTTGCGAGAGCGACATCGTTTAAAGAGTCTGAAAGTATCACGGCGCTTATTGCCGCCAAAGTCGGTACGACACGGCTTATCGATAACGTCGTAATCACAAAATCATGAAGAGAACACTCTTTAAATCGAAGATCCACCGCGCTACCATAACGCAGGCAGACCTGTATTATGAGGGCTCCCTGACACTTGACGCTGATCTCATGAAAGCGGCAGACCTCCTGCCCTTCGAGCAGGTATCTATCGTCAATGTCAATAACGGCGAACGCTTCGAGACCTACCTTATCGAAGGTCCTGCAGCTTCCGGCGTTGTCTGCTTGAACGGACCCGCTGCACGAAAAGGCGCAGTTGGCGACGAGATCATCATTATCAGCTACGGACAGTTCGAGGATTCCGAAGAACTACGCTTCTTTGAGCCAACGGTCGTTCATGTTGATAAGCGCAACCGTATCAAAGATATTACTCATAAGATCGAAGCATTCTCGTTAGTAAACTAACTAAAACACTTGCCAACCGATACGAACCTCGCCATTGTCATTCTCGCTGCCGGACAAGGCAAGAGAATGCAAGACCCCACAAAACCAAAAGTACTTTACGAACTCGCAGATAAACCGCTTGTCGGTCATGTGCTTGACCTTGCCAAACGGCTCGGCGCAGGTCGCATTATCACCATAGTCGGCTTTGGTCGGGAGAAGGTTATCTCCTACATCAACGATAGCTATAAAGGTGTAGAATTTGCCATCCAAAGCGAACAGCTTGGCACAGGACATGCCGTCCGGCAAACGCAGGGGTTACTTGATTTCTATTCGGGTGATGTTCTTATTCTCTACGGTGAT
>DATDEW010000388.1:0-5597 GCA_036522935.1 Kapaibacterium sp. (SeqCode) | reverse complement strand
GGGGCAGAGAAATTCTTTGAGATGTTGAAGTATCTCTTGATGGCACTCTCTGTGCCCGTTTATTTCTTGCTGGGGATGCCATTCGTTGAGTCTGCATTCAACAATTTCAAAAGTGGCTTTAAAACAAATGCAGACTCACTCATTGCTATAGGCGTCACCGCCGCCTTACTTCTTTCTATTTTCAACACTGTTTTTGTTAATGGTCCGGTTTATTATGAGACAGCCGTTGCTATTCTTGTCATAGTTACAGGTGGTCGTTATCTTGAATCAAATGCTCGTGCGAAAGCTACGAGATCATTAGGAGAACTTGAATCAACTTTGCCTCGCGAAGCATCGCTCGTTGACTCAAGCGGAAATACTACTCTTGTCGCAGTTTCATTGCTCAAGAGGGGTGATGTTATCACAGTTGCTCCGGGAAGTGTCATCCCGGTTGATTGTAAAATACAAAAGGGCTCGGCAAATGTAAGTGAGGCAGTTCTTACCGGCGAGCCCCGTCCTATCCACAAAGTGCAAGGTGATGAACTCCTTGCCGGCTCAACAAATTTTGATGGATTATTGACGTTAGAGGTCCTCAAGCCTGAATCCGAAAGCTTCATTGCAAATCTTGAAAAACTGCTTGGCAATGCAAAGCTCGGAAAAGCAAAGATACAAGTATCTGCCGATAAAGCAAGCGCTATTGCCGTCCCTATCATTCTTCTTATCGCTGTTGGCTCGTTAGCATATTGGTGGGTAGCCAAAGATATAGCAACAGGGCTTTTTGCTTTTCTTTCTGTTGTACTTGTCGCATGTCCATGCGCTCTTGGTATTGCTACCCCGGCTGCGCTCTGGGTTGCTGTGAGCGAGTCGGCCAAGCGCGGCATTCTCTTTCGCTCGCTCGAAACACTTGAACGCCTTGCTTCAGTAAAGACTATCTTTTTTGATAAGACCGGTACACGTACCAGGGGAGAACCGGTAGTAAAAGACATCATTGTCAATTTCGAGAAGAATAACTCTCCAAAAGATGAAGAGTTGTTTACCTTGATACAAGCAGTTGCAAGCCATTCGCATCATCCACTATCGAGATCACTTGCAAATACGCTGCCAAAGAATGGCTATTCATCGCGTGATATTTCGGAGTTCACGGAATATCCTTCCCAGGGAGTACGAGCAGTAATTGATGGATATGAAGTAAAACTTGGCAAGCGGTCATTCGTCCAGGGTGATCTTCCGGCTCGTGAGAACGATCACGAGAGAACAATGGTATGGTGTTCAGTGTCCTCGTTGGTCAGTAAAGAAGATGAGTTAATAGAGTTTATCTTTGATGATGAAATGCTTGCTTCTGCAAAGTCTGTATTTTCTCGCTTGCATCATGAGAAATACACGACGATGATACTTTCGGGTGATAGGAATATTGTTGCAAGTCGTTTAGGTGCGGAGCTGCATTCGGAAGCAAAGGGCGAGCTATCTGCCAAAGAAAAACTTGCCATTGTCAGATCAACCTGGAACAGCGTATTTGTTGGTGATGGTATGAATGATGCTGCGGCGATAGCAGCAGCACAAGTCGGGATAGCATTCAGTAATGGTTCGGATATTACAAGAACAGAAGCTGATGTTGTTCTCTTCGATAGAGATCTTGAGCATATACCGAATGTACTCGCTCTTTCAAAGAAGACCATGAAGATCGTCCGTCAGAATCTTTGGTGGGCATTTGGGTATAATGCAGTTGGTGTAGGTTTTGCTGCAATTGGAATGCTTAATCCTATCATTGCCGCACTTGCTATGGTTCTCTCAAGTATGTTCGTCATTCAGAACTCGTTACGGCTTAGGGAGGAGACCCCGTAGTATGGATACTCTATGGATTGCTGTCGTGACCGGGTTCTTATCAAGTTTGCATTGCATCGGTATGTGCGGACCGATCGTTGTCGGTTATGTTTCGCAGCGACCCGTCCAAATTAGTATGCCGGGCGGAGCAACATCTTCTATCTTACGAGTTTCATCTATCGCACCCCAACTTGTGTATAATCTTGGTCGTGTGATATCGTACTCGCTCATCGGAGCACTAGCAGGTTTTCTTGGTGCGACTACTCTTATCAGCCGCAACATTCAGGATGTCGTAAGTATTGTCTTGGGTAGCATTATGATCCTATTTGCTTTGGCACAGCTTGGTGTATTTCGCAGGTTAGTCAAACGTACCGGTAGAAAAGAAAGAAAAGGAATAATCACAAACTTCCTATCCGGCGTAACCAGATCAGGCGGTCTTGATTCGCGCTTAATACTCGGTCTTATGACACCGCTTCTTCCATGCGGACTACTCTATGGTATGGCTGCAGTAGCTGCTGCTACACTTTCACCTATCACCGGTGCGGCTACCATGGGTGCATTTGCTATCGGCTCGATCCCGGCTCTCGTAGCTGCGGGTATGCTTTCAGGAGTCATTGGAAGCCGCATACGTCTTTTTGGCACACGCTTTGCAGTAGTATTGCTTATTATTATGGGTATCTTGACGATCGGAAGAGGGGCTGGATTCTATAAAGGAGGAGCCCTTTTTCAATCAGAAGAAGAACCGTGTTGCAAAGTCGAGTCGCATACACGTTAAAAATTTTAACACCTACGAATATGTCAACAAAAATATTTAGCTTTATCGGGCTTATTGCTCTTGTTCTGCTTGCAGTCCTTGCATTACCCAATTATGTAAGTTCTTTCAGTACGAACCCATCCGCATCCTCCATCCTCATGAGTGGATTGGTTGTATTGTTGATACTTGTCGGGGCAATTCTTCTTCTGCTTTTCGGTGTTATTGGACTCAAAGGCCCCTCCTCGAAAAAGTAGTTAGAAGCATCGGTCGTGTTTTCTTATTGTTAGTTTGCATCTGATAAATTTTATGTATGGCAAGGCGATGGTATTTGTATGGATACTCAAAAAAAGAAAAAGAACTTTGATCATCCTATCGTGAATGCGCGATACTGGGTAAATGCAGCTATTATCATTACCCTTATCGCACTCCCGAGTTTTCATGTCATCAAATTTGATTTTGCCAACCTCGAGTTTTTTTTATTTGGCCAGAAGGTTACCTGGCTAACCACCGCAACAGGCTTTATTAGCTTCTGGGCTGGTTCGTATGTTATTACGCTCCTTGCAGACTACATCTATGGTCGTTTATTTTGCGGATGGATATGCTCATGGGGCTCCATGCTTCGTTGGCTTAGCTACATACGAGATTCGGCGAAACGTAAACGCATTCCTGCCTGGACGCCCTATGGAGTACTTGCCGGATTCTCGTTATTAGCAACTGTGGGTTTAATGAACTGGTTTGTAGACCTATCTGTACTTTTCAGGCCATCTCATGCAGCATTTATTCCTGTTGTCAGTGTTTTTGTAACATCAATGGCAGCCGGTTCACTCATGCTCTGGAAGGTTGGACTGCGATTCTGTCAGGAGTTCTGCCCGATAGGTATGTATCTCGGTGTTGTCTCGCAGAGCCACATGATGCGTATCGATTTTGAACCGGCCAACTGTACGCTCGGAGAAGTTTGTGTTCGAGAATGTCCTATGGCGCTTGACCCACGGCTACTCTCAATGGAAACTGAGAAAGATAATCACAATACCAGTATTCTATGCGGCGATTGTCTTGTTTCCTGTAATAAGTGTGCAGCGAAAGTTGAAGGGGCAAAACCTTTACAGTGGAATACAAGCAAGTATCATCCGATTGAAGTTGACCTCTCTAACATTCTTGACGAAATGAAACTTGCTCGTAAAAGTAAGAACAAAAAAGTTACAGCTGAACAAATAGCAAAAAGGGATTTTGAAGTATCATCCCTAAACTAATAGAAAATACAATCATGAAAAATACACACATTATTATCGTCGCAGATTCGGGATCACTCAAAGCGTACCGGATATCCGAAACATCAACGGTCCATAAACGCAAAGCAGAAGTTATCAAGCAAATCCGCTATGAAGCTGCTCATAAGAAATTAAGCGATACCGTCTCAGACCGTGCAGGTCGTTTCCGTGGTTCGGGTGATGCGCGGTCAAATGCGAAGTCATCAGGTGAAGCACATAACCTGATGACTGAACTGAAAAAGAAGATTGTGAGCCATCTTGCGCATGATATTGAAGGTATCATCAGTAACTCACCGGCAGGATTCTATTATATTTCAATGCCTAAGACTATACACAATGCAGTGCTTGGTGAACTGAAAGCTTCTACCCGTAAGAAGATCACCAAAGATATATCAGCCGACCTTATCAAAGAGCCGCTCGATAAGATTCGAATCAGATTCAAAGTATAATAATTATAAGTCATTATAAAAGAAAGGCGGACCGGTACCGCCGGTTCAGCCACCACCAATAGTTATTGACTCACCGATCATTGAACCGATCATTACTAAACTTGCCGTCAATCTAAACTCTGTTATGATCGATACGGACATGGTTGAAAAGCCGATCAAGGAATTGGTCATCGAAGAATATATTCGCACACAGAATCGACCGCTTTTGAACTTCATCTTCTTTGATTCAGGTTCTTCGGTACTTTCATCGCGTTACCACAAACTGACAACAGGCGAGGCAAAAGCATTTACCATCGAATCGCTTTACACCTATGAAACATTACCGCTCTATTACGAGATGCTTAATATCATCGGTAAGCGCATGACGGAGTATCCGAAAGGGCGTCTGACGATCGTTGGCTGCAATGCAAACACCGGAATTGAAAAAGATAATAAAGAGCTATCACAAGAACGTGCCAAGATCATTTATGATTATTTCCGTGATGTGTGGCAGATCTCCGCATCGAGGTTAAAGATAGAAGCGCGAAACCTCCCAGAGAAGCCTTCAACGGTGAATGATGTTGACGGCGCACAGGAAAACCGTCGCACCGAGATCTACTCCAATATGTGGGAGATCATCGAGCCGGTGTATACGATCGATACCGTTCATATCCCCAAACCGCCGGTAGTTCGTTTTCTTCCAGAAGGAGAGGCGGCAGCAGGATTACATAAGTGGCAGCTGGTTGCCACCGAGAGTGTCAAGAAGTTGAAGGATTTTTCAGGTAAAGATTCGCTTCCGCGAATACTTGATTGGGAATTGGAAAAGGAAAGCATGAAGGTATTGGCAGCACTTGATACAGTGAGTGTATCCCTTTCTGCAAGTGATCGTATCGGTCAATTTGCTGAGTCAAAACCCATCACACTTCCGGTGCGGCACTATACGCTCGAAGATAAGCATCGCGAAGGTTCTGTCGATACGATCATCTCGCGCTATAGCCTGATCCTTTTTGATTTTGATAGAGCAGAGCTAAGTGGTGCAAATAGGCGAATCGCTGAATTTGTAAAGAGCCGTATTTAAGAGGATTCACGAATAAAGATATTCGGCTATACTGACCGTATCGGTACTGATGAATACAACACGCTGCTTTCAGATATACGCGCTCGCGCAACGCAGCGTTATCTAGGTCTTGATCGTGCTGAAGTCAAGGGGCTTGGCCGTAGAATCCTTCTCTATGACAACGATCTGCCCGAAGGACGTTTTTATTCGCGGACAGTGACTATCGTAGTCTCAACACCTATGCAACGGTAACAAAAAAATATTTGATTTATGGTTCGCTATTACAAGGC
>DATDEW010000387.1:0-13066 GCA_036522935.1 Kapaibacterium sp. (SeqCode) | reverse complement strand
AATAAAGAAGACTCCGAAAATGCGTCAGTTGTATTTTTGCGGCTGCTTCGGACGCTTATAGAGAAGGAATATACAGGAAAGCCTATACCCAAAAAATACATTGAATATCTCGAGGATCAGCACTCGCCTCTGCGCGCATTCCCTAAGTCTATACTTGACAGGTTGGTATACCAAATGAAATAATATGCATTAATTTTTATTAATGTTCTGTAAATATCTATAATTCAATATTTTACAAGATTCCACTATTTCTCGCATATCGGTCTTTCTTTGAAGTCGATTTATGTGTATCTTTGTAACTTCGATTAGTATAAATTTCTGCAGCACAATGCCATGATGCTGCAAAGTTTGGATATGTCGTGCCTTGGTAGCGTCTTCACGTGGGGAGAGAAGATGTATTGAGGTGCGACATTTCCTTTTATGCCTGTCATAACTTAGCGCATTTATTCCCTAGAGAGCTTCTCATTTCGTAGTTTTGCATTTGATTTGACATTTATCATACGAATACGTGACGCTACAACTTGGATTTGAAGGTCTCTCATATGCCGACCTCTTTGAACCTGCCAAACTAACTGCCCTACACGATCAATTTCTTTCGTTCGTTAAAGATCGGGATGGGGCTCTTCTCGAAGAATGGAATAGCTATAGTGCTCAAACTGATGCGGCGTTCGATCCCATAAAAAAGTCAAATCTTCTCGTAGCAATGGCTCCGTATCTTGGCGAATTTCTTGCTGCGCTGTTTACTATCCAAGATGAGAGAAAACAGGGGCTTGATCTTGCATCCAGAGAAAAGATCATCTTTGAGTTCAAGCGCGATTTTCTCCAACGTCGTGTATTAAAGAAATATTCGTCGATAGAGAAGTGCATTGAGGTCGCATCGCCTGAAGCCCTCAAGAGCAATTATACTTCTCTCAAGACACACTTCAACGACATGTTCATATCCGATGATGCTGAACTTGCCACTGCAAGAATGGCAATGAAGATAGCGGAGTATGAAAAAGCCGGAAGCCACGAGATAGCTTCGTACGGAGAAAATGCAATTGCAAAGTTCGAGGCATATAGCGCTCTTTCCCATTTTGATCATAGCT
Source organism: Kapaibacterium sp. (SeqCode) (assembly GCA_036522935.1). Classification (GTDB taxonomy): domain Bacteria; phylum Bacteroidota; class Ignavibacteria; order Palsa-1295; family Palsa-1295; genus DATDEW01. The sequence continues at coordinate 11,978 of DATDEW010000387.1, read as the reverse complement.
TTAACCCTGTGGTTCGTGGTTGGGCAAGTTATCAGCTGCCAAAGAATCTTAATTACGAACATCTTGTCGAGGTCATACGCCCGGAGGAATTACTCCAAGAGAAGATCGTAGGTCCCGCTGAACATCTTCGCCGCCGCGACGGATTTGCGCTCACGGATGAGCGCATGAGCAAACGTGATGTACGTGGGGAAACCGAATACTGTGTGTTCTGCCATGACCGAGATAAAGATTCTTGCTCAAAAGGTATTCACGATAAGGACGGGGCTACAAAGAAGAACCCGTTGGGTATAGCTCTTGATGGCTGCCCTCTTGATGAAAAAATCTCGGAGATGCATCTGTTACTCTCTCGTGGCGATGCTATTAGTGCTCTTGCTATCATAATGATAGATAACCCGATGTGCCCCGGCACAGGACATCGCATCTGCAACGATTGCATGAAGTCATGTATCTATCAGAAACAAACACCTGTCAATATTCCCCAAGCAGAAACAGGTGCATTGACCGATGTGCTGAAGATGAAATGGGGAGTAGAGATCTACGGATTACTCACCAGATGGAATCCGCTCAACGTTAAGCGTCCTGTTGCATTGCCTTATAACGGGAAGAACGTACTTGTTGTTGGTCTTGGACCCGCGGGATACACACTTTCACAGTATCTCCTCAATGAAGGTTTTGGTGTTGTTGGTATTGACGGACTCAAGATAGAGCCGATAGAAAATGCATTGACAGGCTATATTGATCCTAATGGCAAATGGATAGCCCCGAGACCTATCGAACGTTGGAGCGAAATATACAACGACTTAGGCAGTCGTACAATGGAAGGTTTTGGCGGAGTTGCAGAGTATGGAATTACTGTCCGGTGGGACAAGAATTTTCTTTCATTGATGTACCTTACTCTTGCCAGACGAAATACTCTTGCTATTTATGGCGGTACACGATTTGGTGGCACGATCACTATAGAGGATGCCTATGGCCGATACGGTTTTGATCATATTGCTATTGCAAGCGGAGCAGGGAAGCCGACAATAGTACCAATGAAGAACAATCTCATACGAGGGATTCGCAAGGCAAGCGATTTCTTAATGGGCTTGCAACTTACAGGGGCAGCAAAGAAAACCTCACTAGCAAATTTACAAATTCAGCTTCCGGCAATAGTTATTGGTGGCGGACTTACTGCTATTGATACTACTACAGAAATAGCCGCATATTATCCGCTGCAAGTTGAGAAGATACTTGATAGGTACGAGTTGCTCACAAAAGAAACCGATGAGGAAAAATTTCTTTCTCGACTTGACCGCGAAGAGGGGCATATCCTCAAGACATTCTTAGATCATGGCAGAGAGGTTAAGATAGAACGTGAGCGAGCTCGTTCGATGAATGAAGATCCGAACTTCGTACCGCTAGTCCGTAAGTGGGGTGGAGTTACGCTCGTCTATCGTCGCAGCTTAAATGATTCTCCTGCATATCGCCTCAATCATGAAGAGATAGAAAAATCTCTTGAAGAGGGTATTTATTATGTTGAGAATATGTCGCCTGTCGAAGCCGTTGCTGATGAGCACGGCGCTGTGAAGGCGATGATATTTGAGAGGCAGAAGCTTGTCGATGGAAAACCTAGAGGGTCCGGCGAAATGATCGAACTTCCTGCAAAGTCCGTATGTGTAGCCGCCGGAACAAGTCCGAATACGATCTATGAGCGTGAATTCCCAGGGTCCTTTACAAAGGATAAATGGAATCAATTCTTCCAGCCATACCACTTGAACGGTGAGTTCAAAGAGTCAGAAGATGGGTTTTTCACTTCATATAATAAGGATGGAAAGTATATTACATTCTATGGTGATAATCATCCGCGTTATGCCGGCAATGTTGTAAAAGCAATGGCGAGCGCAAAGGATGGTTATCCGAATGTCATCTATGCAGTTCTCGGTAAAGCCACAGAGAGACCAATTCGACCGATCGAAGAATGGTACTCACTTCGCGCAAAACTTGATAGAGAGTTTCTTGCAACAGTTGTGCGAGTTGAACGGCTCACGAGAACGATCGTTGAAGTAGTAGTAAAAGCTCCGGCTGCCGCTCGTCATTTTCATCCGGGACAGTTTTATCGCATTCAGAATTTTGAAAGACTTGCACCCATAGTTCACGGTATTCCATTAGCGATGGAAGGACTTGCACTGACCGGTGCGTGGGTAGATAAAGAGCAAGGGTTACTTTCGGTCATTGTTCTGGAAATGGGCTCAAGCTCAAGGTTGTGTGCAATGCTTAAACCGGGTGAACCCATTGTCGTAATGGGGCCAACGGGAACACCGACAGAAATACCGGAGAATGAAACAGTGCTCCTTGCAGGTGGTGGTCTTGGGAATGCGGTACTGTTCTCAATAGCAAAAGCTCTTAAAGAGAACAATAATAAAGTTATTTACTTCGCGGGATATAAGAACGGCGAAGATCTTTTTAAGCGTGAAGAAGTGGAAGCGGCAACAGATCAGGTGATCTGGTCAACGGATGCAGGTTCATTCATTGAACCGCACCGTAAGCAAGACGCTCACTTCCGAGGGAACATCATTCAAGCGATGCTCGCATATAATAGCGGAGAGCTCGGTGTTGAGCAATCTGCGAAGTTCTGTGATGTTGACCGTATCGTTGCCATTGGCTCCGATAGAATGATGTCAGCGATCAAGAACTCACGTCGTGACGGCGGTGCTCTCAAACCGCTGCTTAAAGAAGGCCACGAAGCTATCGGTTCGATCAACAGCTCTATGCAGTGCATGATGAAAGAAGTATGTGCGCAGTGTTTGCAAAAGCATGTTGATCCTGTAACTCAAGAAGAGAAGGGATTTGTCTTTAGCTGCTTCAACCAGGACCAACCTCTTGACATGGTTGACTTTAAGAACCTCAATGAACGTCTAAAAATGAATTCCGTCCAGGAAAAGCTCTCGCTCGCATTCTTCGAGCACGTTGTCAAAGGGAGCGGTGTTACATTTATCTAACACGTAATTATTTTGAATAATAATGATCAGTAAGTTTTTGATTTGCATAGTAGTAGTTGTTGCTATTACAGTTTCCTCATGCTCACAAAACGGTGGGGCTGCTGACGCTTTCTTTAAGCGCTATCCTATTAAAAATGCGTATATTCAGTATGAAATAACAGGTGATGGAGTCGGTACTGAGGATCTCTATATTGCTGACTATGGCCGGTATGAGTTCGTAAGGTCTGATTATATGTCCGGTATATCTAGCTTGCCAACACCTGTCAAGCGCATTATTATAACAAGATTAGCCGATATATATTCATATGCGCTCGATTCTCCAACAGGTAGAAAAAGCCATAGCCAACCTTTAGACTCATTGTATAAATTAACTTCTGAGATACCTCCGTATTCGGTCATTGTAGAGAAAACTCTCGAAGGTGGTAAATTCCAACTTGAGGGGTCCGAAGTTGTAGCAGGTTTCCCAACACAGCGTTGGAAACAGGTTATGGGTCCGACCACTATCTTCCTCTATAATGGGATCGTATTGAAGCGCGTAGTTGATGGGAAGAAAGGTGCTTTATTAATACAAACAGCGATCAAAGTGGATACTCTTTGGAAGCCTGATACAAATCTATTTTCATTGCCGAAAGGTATGACATTTGAGAGTGGTCCGGCAAAGAGACCGGATGGTCCCCCAGTCCCTCCCGGTATGCCACAACCGATGACGCCACCAAGATAAATATGCGGCCAACAAAGATACAAAAACTCAAAGAATCCGGAGAGCTTGAATTCACGTGGGATGATGGGCATATCTCCCGTTTTGCGATCTCATTCCTTCGCGAAGCATGTCCTTGTGCAGGATGTAAAGGAGAAGTTATGTTCGGGAAGGTATATAAGCCCGCGCCACTTACCGTTTTTCAAGAGGGGATGTATGAGCTAAAATCGTTAACTCCCGTTGGGCAATATGCTATCCAAATGGCATGGGGAGATGGGCATGATACCGGCATCTATTCGTGGGAGTACCTTCGTATGCTCGAAGCAGAACTTGCCGGGCAAGTAGGAAACGGGCGAAACCAGACATCGTAATACAGAGTTTTCCGTAGTCATTTTTTAACAATTACATACTTATGAGATATATCTATTTATTAGTGTTCTCTGTGCTTTCTGTCCTTTCGTTTGCACAAATGAACGCGCCCTACCAGGATGAGACGTTGGCAAAGTACTGCTCTGACCCGAACCGTCTTCTCGTCATTGAGACAAAGCAGGGCACAATGAAGATCCAGCTTTTTGACAAAGTTGCTCCTAACCATGTAAAGCAGATCACAGCGCTCGCTTCTGAAGGCAAGTATGATGGCACAACATTCCATCGCTGCATGAAAGATTTCATGATCCAGGGCGGTGACCCGAATTCAAGGGACGAAGAGCTCAATAATGATGGTACCGGAGGTATGGGAAATACGCTTACTGCAGAATTTAATGAAGTTAGCCATAAACGAGGCGCTTGCTCAATGGCTCGCACAAACGACCCGAACTCCGCTACAAGTCAGTTCTTTATTTGTCATGGTAACCCGAGTTTCCTTGATAAGCAGTACACCGTATGGGGACAGCTTATCTCCGGTTATGATGTCATGGATAAGATCATGGCTCTTCCGAGAATCAGCGGCGATAACCCGGGCAAAGCTGCTACCATGACAAAGGTATACGTTGTCGAAGGCAAGACTAAAAAATAATTTTAACGATGAAAGTTATACTTTTCATTTTATCACTGACATTTATTACAACCGGCTGCATGAGCTCAAAATCAACTGTAGGACAGGGACCTGTTTCAGGTGCACAACTCGATAAGTATTGTTCAAATCCTGATAAGCTTCTTGTCATCGAGACAAAGCATGGCACAATGAAGTTGCAGCTTTTCGATAAAGTAGCACCAAACCACGTTGCGCAAATAACGAAGCTTGCAACAGAGGGTGTTTATAACGGAACAACATTCCATCGTTGCATGAAGAACTTCATGATACAAGGTGGTGACCCGAACTCTAAGGATGATGATATCTCCAATGATGGTGTCGGAGGCACCGGTGACAAGCTCAAAGCAGAATTTAACGAGATAAGTCACAAACGTGGTATCGCTTCAATGGCACGTACAAATGACCCGAACTCGGCAACAAGCCAGTTCTTTATCTGTAATGCAGATGCTACCTTCCTTGATAAGCAGTATACCGTCTGGGGGCAGCTTGTCGAAGGGTATGATGTAATGGATAAGATCACTGATCTTCCACGTGTCTCCGGCGACAATCCCGGGAAAGCGTCAGAGATGACCAAGGTCTATGTGACCGAGTAAGATATTCTCTTATTTTGGATAAAAGCCGCAGTTTTCTGTGGCTTTTATGTTTTCGGAACGTCCGTCCGCCTTGTGTCGTTTATGTCTCGCTAACCAAAAGCAAAACCCACGGAGGGCTCGCATAATGGTATTGCAGCAGTCTTGAAAACTGCCAGCCGCAAGGCTATGAGAGTTCGACTCCCTCGCCCTCCGCTTCAGTGAGAAAATTTCTTCGGAAACTTTCTCATGTTGTTTTCGCATTTATAATATACATAACTCATCCAGAACAGCTGAGGGACAGGCCCTGTGAAGCTGTAGCAACCGTTGAAGCCGCAAGGTGACAAGCCAAGGTGCTAAATCCTGCCAAGAGTAACATCTTGGAAAGATGAGCCGGAATCATGAACCTTGTACGCCTTGGCGTACGCAAGTTTACGACCTATTCGGCACACTTTCCGAATAGGTTTTTTCTTTTTAGAGAAAGCCCGTTCGGTTTGTGAGAGGGCGACGCCACCCGTGGCGGCTGTTCTTGTGATGAGTATAGATTTTTACTAACTCATAAACAAGAATATGCAGATCGAAACCCGCTCTATCTATAATACGACAAAGACCGACCCTGCCTACGGCAGTATCGGCACACCAATCTACCTCACTTCCAACTTCCGATTTACTGAGCCCGGTGTAAGCACAGGCTATGACTATACCAGAAGCGGCAATCCGACACGCTCTACATTGGAATCGGTGCTCGCCGATCTCGAAGGAGGCGCAAGAGCTGTTGCGGTTTCATCTGGAATGTCTGCGATATCTACAGTGCTTGCTCATTTTGAGACAGGGGCACACATCATCGCAACCAATGATTGCTACGGTGGCACTGCACGGCTTCTGAATCTCTACCAGCAGCAAAAACGAATATCACTCTCATACGTTGACCTGACCGATCCTATCAATCTCGTTGACGCGATCCGTCCGGAGACACGATGTCTATGGATAGAGACACCAAGCAATCCGTTACTACGAGTAGTTGACCTTGCCGCGCTTGCACGAATAGCCCATGCGAAAAATATTCTTGTCTGCGTTGATAATACATTCCTCTCCCCATGTCTTTTCCGCCCATTTGATTTCGGTGCGGATGTTATTGTGCACTCTACCACAAAATGGCTCAATGGTCATAGCGATTGTGTCGGCGGTGCAGTTATCTCCAAGACACCTGAACTTGGAGAGAGATTTCAGTATTTGGCAAATGCCCTGGGCACAACGACAGGCGCATTCGATAGCTGGCTTGTTTTACGTGGCATCAAGACTCTTGCCGTCCGTATCCGCCAGCATGAAGAGAATGCAAATGCTGTAGCACAGTTCTTGAACGAGCATCCTGCAATTAGCGAAGTATTCTATCCCGGTCTCGAATCACATCCTACCCATGAAATAGCAAAGAATCAGCAATCAGGTTTTGGAGGTGTAATTAGTTTTCGCGTAAAAGACGGAAAAGATGCAGCGATAGAAGTACTGCGCAGCACGAAGATATTTGCTCTAGCCGAATCACTTGGTGGGGTAGAATCACTCATCGAGCATCCTGCGACAATGAGTCACTTCTCAATGGGGGAAGAACTTCGCAAGAAAGCATGTATCACCGATGACATCATTCGTATCTCTGTCGGAATTGAGAACATCGAGGATCTTATTGCAGACCTAACACAAGCACTTGATGCAATATCTACATCTGCATATAAAGAGGAGTTGACTCTTGCAACAGTATAACATTCAGAAGGGAAGTGTTTTGCTCGGGGAGCCGCTTATTCTTGAGAGCGGTGATGTTCTTGAGGAAGTTACCATCGCGTACGAGACATATGGTGAGCTAAATGCGGATAGATCAAATGTCGTCTTTGTCGCTCATGCACTTACGGGTAGTGCATCAGCGAATCAGTGGTGGAGTACGCTCATCGGTGAAGGGAAAGCGCTTGATCCGAATGAATACTTTATTGTATGTGCGAACTGCATAGGTTCATGCTATGGCTCAACAGGACCAAGCTCGAACTCGACTTTCCCTCAAATATCAATTGGTGATATAGCAAACAGTACGTTTGCATTCCTCGATGTGATCGGCATAGAGACTCTCTCGCTTGCGATCGGTGGCTCGTTTGGAGGAATGATCGTTTTTGAGATGGCACTGATCGCACCCGAACGGGTCACGCGTATCGCCCCGCTTTCATGCGGTGCGGAGCATACACCATGGCGCATTGCCTTCAGCTCTGCAATTCGTAAGATCATCGAAGAGGGGATGCGAAGCGGAAATACAGAACGAGCATTCGCTCTAGCACGACAGGTAGCAATGACAAGCTACCGCTCAAGCGGCGAGTTCGATAACCGTTTTGCACGGAAGAAGAATAGCGACCAGAGGTTCGAAGTAGAAAGCTATCTCGAGCATCAGGGTGAAAAGATAGTCGGTAGATTCTCACCATACTCATATATTACACTGACAAAAGCAATGGAGTTGTATTCTCTCTTTGAGGGAAGAAACGGTACGAGGAGCGAGATACTTCAACGGATACAACAGCCTGCCCTACTGCTTGGAGCAACAACGGATATGCTCTACCCTGAATCTGAGCTGATCTCACTCTCGAAAGATCTGCCAAATGCTGAGTACCACTCACTTGGTGCAATATGGGGGCATGATTCATTCTTGATAGAAGAAGAACAGACAAACAAGATCGTAAAACAATTTTTAGAGAAAACACAATGATCGTAGTAGAACCAACCGTAAAAAAAACATACGAGCCGCACATTGGCTGTCGGACGCTTCGTATAGGTCTTTTTGGATGTGGAGTGGTCGGAAGCGGGATCGTGAAGATACTTCAAGCAAAGCGGAATGAATTCCGTGAGCGATATAGCACAGAGATATCAATTGAAAAAATATGCGTTCGAGACATTGACAAAGAACGAGACGTCCTTTTAGATGATGATCTATTTACAACCAATCGTAACGAGCTCATCTATGATGATTCACTTGATGTAATTGTCGAGGTCATCGGTGGGTATGATGACGCAAAAGATATCATCATCCGCTCGCTTGAGAACGGCAAACATGTCATCACGGCGAATAAATACCTTCTCTCGCATGAGATCGAAGAGCTTCGCAGCATCGCCGAACAAAATAATGTGGGGCTCGTCTACTCTGCTAGCGTATGTGGGGCAGTCCCCGTCATTAACGCACTTGATGAATTCCGCTCGTATGATGAGGTAACGAAGATACGAGGCATTGTCAATGGCTCTACGAACTTTATCCTCACGATGATGGCCAGTGAGGGTGTTACATTCGCCCGCGCGCTCGAGGAAGCTCAGCGCCGTGGCTTTGCAGAAGCCGATCCGACATTCGATATTTCCGGCGCTGATGCGGCGCAGAAATTATCGGTACTGTGCTATCATGCTTTCGGAGATCATACTCATCCAAAGAATATAGATGTGTCCGGTATAGAGCGCATCTCGCTTATAGACATTCATGAAGCTGCAGATAATTTGGAGGTCATCAAACTTATTGCCGAAGCAGAGGTAGTATTAGGGAAAGTACATGCTAGGGTATCACTTCAGCGAATTCCGAAGACCCATCTGTTCTCCAATACGAATGATGAGTATAATGCACTGGAGATAACGACAACATATGCAGGTACACAGATACTTTATGGGAAAGGGGCAGGAAGCTTCCCGACTGCAAGTGCTGTCATTAATGACATCATTAACGTCATTAATGGATAGCTAAGGGCATGTTGCTCATTATCTACAAACTAATCTGACCATTCTTTTGTATTACACAGCTGTAATTTGCAAGAGGTTAGGTTATGGATTTTTCATTTCTTCTCAATACGTGGTGGGGTATTATTATACTGGTAGTGATCGCAGGTCACTTTACCATCATGTGTACGTCGCTGTATCTTCATCGTTCCTTAACACATTTGTCAGTAACATTCCACCCTATAATTGCATTTCCAATGCGTTTATGGTTGTGGCTCTTTACCGGAATGTCTGCAAAAGAGTGGGTTTCTGTTCACCGTAAGCATCATGCTCATTGTGAGACAGAACACGATCCGCATTCTCCTGTGATCTACGGGTGGGCACAGATACTTTTCCTTGGCGTAAAGTACTACCGTATCGCATACAAAGATAAGGAAACCATCGAAAAGTATGGTAAAGGTCTTCCGAATGACGTTCTTGAGCGTTTTTTCTTTGAGCCTACGCGCTTTGTCGGACCCGTCGTTCTCTTAGTGTTATGCTTCTTTGGTTTTGGCTGGTTATGGGGATCGGTCATTTGGGCCGGGCTTGTCTTGTGGGTACCGTTCTGGGCTGCAGGCGTTGTCAATGGACTTGGTCATACTATCGGTTACCGTAATTTTGTTGTTGAGGACGAAAGCCGTAATTTGAGCCCCGTTGGACTCTTACTCTCCGGTGAGGAGCTTCATAATAACCACCACAAATTCCCATCTCGTGCAAAGTTTTCTGTCAAGTGGTTCGAGTTTGATATGGGATGGCTTTATATCTCTATTTTACGTGGTCTTGGGTTAGCCAAGCTTCGTATCCCGATCGAGAACGCCTAACAAGCCCTACCTCTAATTTTTAGATGCTGCTTTCCATCATGGAAAGCAGCATTTTCATTTTGTACGTATATTATTTTTAGAAAGACCAAAGTTGGCTCGGTCGTGTTATATTTTGACGATGAAACATTTATTATCCATAGCTCTATTGCTCGCTTCGGTTGTTGGCTTTGCCCAGACCAAGCAGCTTGCAACTCTTGATGGTCGGTTTTCGCTCTTTATTCCATCCACATTTTCTGATCCGGAGTTTTCTTCGCAAACGATCCCTTCAGATGCAGGGGAGCTTCAGCTGAAGATGTATACAACCAGTTCAAAAGACGATCAGGTCTTTGTTATTTCGTATAACGACTATCCTGATAGTGTTATCGTCGCCTCAAACTACTCCAAAATGCTTGATGCTGTTCGTGATGGTGCGCTCACAAATATGAATGCAAAGATGGAGAAGCAAATGGACCTCACGATCCAAGGAAATCCGGCAAGAACAGTACAGTTTACTTCTACGGTCGAGGGAGTTACAACCTATGGCAGACTTGATTGTGTACTTGCAGCACCGCGACTTTATCAGATCATTTATATTTGTTCTGATAAAGCAAAGCGCTCATCAACGGAAATAAAGCAAGTGTTCAAGTCGTTTAAACTTATCTCAGCTGATTCGGAAGAATAGTATGGGACTCCCAATGCAATTGACGATACTTCGGATACTCTTAGCGCCGGTTTTTTACTGGCTCTTTGCTGTTGCCGAGCCGCATGAATACTCGTGGGCACTCATCGTCTTTTTTATTGGCTCACTCACAGATTGGTATGACGGGTACTTTGCGCGACTCTGGAAAATGACATCACCGCTCGGTGCATTTCTTGACCCACTGGCTGACAAGATATTGACAGGTGCAGCATTCATAGCTTTTGCATCTATCGGTATTGTTCCTCTTTGGTGCGTCTGGATCGTTATTGCACGCGATGTCCTGATGACCTTTTTCCGTCTACTTTCAGACTCCCTGAATATGTCTGTGCAGACGAGTAACTTTGGGAAGGTCAAGACGTTTATACAGATGTTCTTTATTGCCTATGTACTTGTCGCCCACATGCTCCATAGCGGTAGTCTCGGCGAACAAGCAGCTGATCTTGGTGCTTCCCTTGATGATAGTGGAATTTACTATTATGGAATGATATTCGTAACGATACTAACGGTTGCAACCAAAGCGCAGTACATTTACGATAACATGCAGGTACTTCGTGCTGCATGGAAGAAGTATGTTTCACATAGCTCTACCCAGAAATTGTAATGGCAGACGGTCAACTCGCTAAAGCCCGTTCCCGACTCTGGTCACCTTCGGTTGCGAAGGTGCGAGGTGTGCCGCCTATCGTTCTTGCTGTAGCAACGGTTGGCTTTATCGGGTTATCTCCTGTCGCATCCGGTACGATGGGCAGTCTTGCAGCGGCAGCACTCTACTACTTCTTGCCATTTCTTCAAAACAATTGGGTCCTCTTTGCTGGGAGTATCCTCGTGATGGTTGCAGGCGCTGTATCGGCAGATGTTATCGAACTTCGTACAGGTGAGCATGATCCCGGGGTTGTTGTTATCGATGAAGTACTCGGTCAATGGATAGCATTACTTACGCTTTCCTACCACGGTAACATTGTATTTATTATCTCGGCATTCATTCTTTTTCGTATTTTTGATATTGTTAAACCATATCCGGCACGAATATTTGAACGCTCGATCGGTGGTACAAGTATTATGCTTGATGATGCTGTTGCAGGTGTGTATGCCTGCATTGCGGCGAATCTCGTTACTTATTGCTACTACTCACTTTTTTAATGTGTAATTAGTGCTTACAGCAGAACTTCTCTCAATAGGCGATGAGCTTCTCATCGGTCAAATAGTCAATACAAATGCTTCCTACCTTTCCGAGCGTCTTAATGAAATAGGCGTTGATGTTCACCGCATCACTACCGTTGGTGATAACCAGAAAGATATCATGCAGGCGATGCAACGTGCCTGGAAAGAAAATGATATTGTTATTGCAACAGGTGGTCTCGGTCCCACGCATGATGATATTTCAAAGAACATCGTTGCAAAGTTCTTCAAGAAAGAGCTTGTGATGGATAAGAAGACGC
>DATDEW010000386.1:0-3616 GCA_036522935.1 Kapaibacterium sp. (SeqCode) | reverse complement strand
GTCTTTGGCAATATCGCTATTGACTACTACATGGGTGTTGACGGACTGTCTGTAACGATGGTACTATTGACCTCACTTGTAGCATTCATCGGCGCGCTCGCAAGTTTCTCTATTGAGAAACAACATAAAGGATACTTTATGATGTATCTCTTGCTCGTTACGGGCATGATGGGTGTATTCGTTTCGCTCGACTTCGTCCTCTTCTATGTGTTCTGGGAGTTGATGCTTCTCCCCATGTATTTCCTTATTGGTATCTGGGGAGGTCCGCGCAGAGAATATGCTGCGATCAAGTTCTTTATCTATACGCTCTTCGGTTCGGTCTTCATGCTGCTTGTGATGATCGGGCTGTACTTCTCTACGCAAGTAACGATCGGCGACAAAGTATTCCATACGTTCAGTTTGCTTGATATGATGAATCCGGCGAATCACGTCCCGGGTTCTATCTTTGCAACCATTGGTGATACGTGGCGATACGTTGGCTATCTCGCTCTCTTCCTCGGCTTTGCCATAAAGATACCGATGTTCCCGTTCCATACGTGGCTGCCTGATGCTCACGTAGAAGCGCCGACAGCTATATCAGTTATCCTTGCCGGTGTTCTTCTGAAGATGGGTACCTATGGTATTCTTCGTATCTGCTTTGGTATCTTCCCTGAGATAGCGGTTGCAACGAGCCAGTACATGGTCATCTTCGGATTTATCAATATCGTCTATGGTGCGTTCTGCGCTATGGCACAGAAGGATTTGAAGAAGCTTATCGCATACAGCTCTGTTTCCCATATGGGGTATGTATTGCTTGGTATGGCAGCGCTCAACTCGCAGGGTATGATCGGTGCTATCTTCCAGATGTTCAACCACGGTACGATCACAGCAATGCTCTTCCTTTCTGTCGGTGTGCTTTATGATCGTGCTCATACTCGCGGGCTCAATGAATTTGGCGGACTAGCCAACAAGATGCCGAAGTACTTCGCACTTGTAGTTATCTGCTATTTCGCATCACTAGGGCTACCGGGTATGTCAGGTTTCATCTCTGAAGCGCTTGTCTTTATCGGTGCATTCCAGTCATTCCAGTTCTGGGCGATACTTTCAACGCTTGGTATTATCCTTACAGCAGCATATATGTTGTGGGCATTGCAGCGCATGTTCCTCGGAACGTTGCCTGAGCGTTGGAACGGACTTACTGACATTAACGGACGTGAGCTCGTCTCGCTTGTACCGCTTGCAGCGATCGTTATCTTCTTGGGTATCTACCCTGCGCCTATCATTGACCTGATGAGCACGAGCGTAAATACACTTGTAGGGTTCGTACAAGCAGCCGCTCCGAAAGCAGTTGAGGCAGCATCGATCATTAAGTAATTTTATTTCGGCTCGCACATGGTAAATATGCTTGCACAGCTTGAAGCAGTTTCAAAGCAGATGATGCCGTACGTTATGTACAGCATGGAGAACTTCATGCCCGAGACGGTTTTGATGGCGGGCTTTATTGCCGCTATCGTTATCGATCTTCTTCTTGGCAAGAATGGCAACAAGAGAATAACGGGCTACTTTGCGTTGCTCGTTCTTGCGGCGGCATTTCTCCTCTCATGGCAGCAGTGGTCTCCGTATAGACTAAATGTTGTTATTAACGAACCCGGAGTACGTTCAGCTGAGGTCGCTAAGATAATAAGCAATGAAACCGGTATTACCCTCAAGAAGGCAGAAGACACTCTCTTACACTTACCGGTACAAATTCAGAATGATCTCTCCTTGGAGAGCGCTGATGATCTTAAAAAGAATCTTGAAAAAGCCGGTGCAAAAGTTACTCTTACTCCTGAATCAAAGTGGGATAAAGGCGGCTTAGTTATTTTTCCATATATACGCACCTTTGTACCTTCATTTGCTCAGCAAATAGTTGATCCTATTACAGGCGCTGTGAGTGACGTTGTCTATGGAATGTCCGTCATTGATAACTTTGCGGTGTTCTTTAAGATGCTCATCGCGCTCTCGGCGATATTTATTGTAGGGATGTCGCTGCTCTCAAAAGAAGTTGAAGAGCGCGGCAGACGCAACGGTGAATACTTCTCGCTTCTTCTAGCCATGACGCTTGGTATGTTCCTCATGCCTGCGGCGACTGACCTTGTGATGATGTATATTGCACTCGAACTTGTTTCGATAACAAGTTACATCATGGCGGGCTTCATGAAGGACTCACAGCGCAGCACGGAAGCATCGATGAAGTATGTGCTTTATGGCGCATTCAGTTCAGGACTCATGATCTACGGTTTTTCTATCCTTTACGGACTCACAGGTACGACGAACATCGTCGCGATGAGTCAGGTACTTGCCACAAGCTATCAGGCAGGCACCGTAAATGTCGTCGCGATCTGGACTGCGCTCATTATGTCGCTTGCAGGTATGGGATATAAGATATCTGCTGCACCGTTCCACTTCTGGACTCCTGACGTTTATGAAGGCGCGCCGATTCCTGTGACTGCATTGCTTTCTGTAGCTTCTAAGGCAGGCGGGTTCGGGCTTCTCATGCGTTTCTTGTTCTTCGGACTTCCGGGCAACTCACAAACTCTTGAACCGCTTCTTGATTGGCGTATCATTATTGCTGTCATGGCTGCCATTACAATGACGCTTGGCAACTTTGCTGCGCTTCGGCAATCGAACATCAAGCGTATGCTTGCATACTCTACCATTGCTCACGCCGGGTATATGATGGTCGGTCTTGTCGCCGCCGGTGCGGGCGTTCATGCAATCAGCCAGTCACGCGGACCGAGCGATGCCGGTATCGTTTCGATACTTATCTATTTTGTATCATATCTCTTCATGAATCTCGGAGCGTTCTATTGTGTGATGCTCATTGCCAATAAGATAAACTCTGAAGAGATCGAAGATTATAAAGGATTTGCAAAAAAGTCTCCGCTTCTTGCCGTGAGCTTGACTCTTTTCCTCGTATCACTTACGGGTATTCCGCTCACGATCGGCTTTATCGGCAAGCTCTATGTCTTTACCGCCATTATTGAGCAGCCGAAGTGGTTATGGCTTGCTATTGTGATGGTGCTTAACTCTGTCGTATCGCTTTACTACTACGTACGCGTGATGCAGGCAATGTTCATCAAGACATCGGACTCTGCTCCTGCAACGAGCGGACTCTCAGTTTCACCCGACGGCACATTGAGCTACTCTTTGTTCTCGAAGGCATTTATTTTCGTTTTCCTTGTACCAACGATCGTCTTTGGTGTGTACTTTACACCCATTGTAGACATTACTCAAAACGTCATTCGATTCTTTAATACAAATTGAGCCAGATACCTTTTGAGATCACGGTAACAGAGTTGAAGAAGCTGCGCGATGAAAACATCGCGCATCAACTTATTGATTGCCGTGAAGCCGATGAATTCGCATTCGCGAATATCGGAGGTACACTGATCCCAATGAGAGACACTCCACAGCGACTTACAGAGCTATCCGATGAAGGCGAACTTGTCATCATCTGCCGCTCCGGCTCGCGCAGTGCAATGGTCACGAACTTCCTCCGCCAGAACGGCTTCCCGAATGCCCGCAACCTCAAAGGCGGCATCCTCGCTTGGAGCGATCAAATAGATTCGACTGTGCCGAAGTATTAAACAAGGTA